>JBAUHP010000477.1:0-4980 GCA_049680345.1 Albidovulum sp.
CAAAAAGCCAAAGATCCCGTCGCCGATCTTGGTCAGGGCGGAGTTCCAGAAATACACCAACAACACTGCGGCGAAAGTGAAGCGCGCCAAAAGCGGCGTGGCATCAAGGCCAAGGCGCGACAGGCCACGGGCCAGCCGGTCATAAGTGGACAGCAGATTTTTCATGGGGTCTCTCCGGGAAGGATTTCGGTAATGGCACCGCCCGAGATCAAGATCCCTAAGGTGGCGGTCAGATCAAAATTGCCAGCGGCGTCAAAGGCCGCGTCAAATCTTTGTCCCGCTTGCAAGGCGGCGATGAAGGTGGCAGCGCCGGTGGGCAGCAACAAAGGCTCGGGGTCAAACCCCGGACGGGTCACCAAGACATCCTCGGCCTGCATTGCCTTTGGTGGCGGGGTGCCGTGGGCATTGGCCATCCAGATCGAATGGACGGGCCAGTCTGAGCGGATCAGTTGCAGGGCCGGAGCCAGGACCAGCCGCGAGGTCAGCAATGTGTCGGGGGCCAGCGCGCTGAGGGTTTCGGCGGGCAAGGCGGTGCTATCGGCGGCGTGGTAGGACTGCCGTAGCGCCAGTTCCAGCCTTGCGATATCGGGCAGATAGCCAAGATGGGCCACGGGTGCGAAGCCTTGCAAGAAGGCGGGCATGTCGGCGCCGTAATACATCATCAGCGGGGTTTTGGGCGGATGGGCGCGCAGATGGATCTGCGCCATGGCGGTAAAGAAATCCTCGCCCACAAGTTTGAGGACGACGGGAAAGGCCTGACGCAAAGCCTCGGTCAGGCTGACGGTGACATTGTTGCGGTAGACGTTGAAACGGCGCCCGGCGGGGCGGCCCTGCGGGTCGGTCAAACCATCGGGTTCGGGCAAGGCAGGGTCAAGAATTGCTTGGCGAAAGGCGCTTTGGCTCATGCCGTCACCGGCTCCAACAGGGCGGCGGCGCGGGCTGCTTCGGCGGCGAGGACCGGCCAGTCGGGCACATCATTGTCCCATTCGATCAGCGTTGGTTTTGCCCCGCCGACGTGCAAAGTATGGGCAAAAAGCGCCCAGACCGGGTCCACCACCGCGCGGCCATGGCTGTCAATCAACAAAGGCGCGCCTTCGTCGTCATGGTCTTCGTGATGGCCGCCAAGATGGATTTCGCCGACCAGATCATGAGGGAAGCGGTCGATATAGTCGGCGGCATCGGTCTGGCGGTTGGTGGCCGAGATAAAGACGTTGTTCACGTCAAGCAAAAGGCCACAGCCGGTGCGCTTGGCGAGTTGGGTCAGAAAATCCACCTCATCCATGTCCGACCCAGCAAAGTCGAGGTAAAGCGAGGGGTTTTCCAAGAGCATCGGGCGGCCCACGGCCTCTTGCACCTCGTCGATGTGATCGGCGACGCGGGCGAGGGTGGCGGCGGTATAGGGCAGGGGCAAAAGATCGTTGAGGAATTCGGCATCATGGCTGGACCATGCCAGATGTTCGGAAAAGCTGGCCGGATCAAGCCATGCGCAAAGCTGCTTCAGCCGCGCGAGGTGGTCGCGGTCCAACGGGCCTTCGCCGCCGATGGACAGGCCAACGCCGTGGACCGAGATCGGAAAGCGTTCGGCCAGATGGCGCAGCTGTGCCAGAGGTCGGCCCCCGGCACCCATGTAGTTTTCGGCGTGAATTTCCAGCCATTCGACTGGCGCGGGTGCGTCAAGGATCTGGGCGAAATGTTGGGCTTTGTAACCCACGCCCGGTGCCGCAGGCAGGTGTTTGCGGGTGCTGGCATCAAGCATGGTCAGACCTCAAGAAAGTCTTGGCGTTAATGGCGCTCCCCCGGCGCGCGGCCGGGGGAACCTTGCGGGCAAATATCAGCCTTGCGGAAGGTCGCGGTCAAGTGCCTCGAGCGAGCCCATGCGGCCATCGGGCAGTGATATCGTTTCGCAGGTGCCTGCCGGGACCAAGGCCCAAGCATTGCCCTGATAATCAACCTTCGATGTGCCAGCACAGGTGGTGCCGGGGCCGGCCGCGCAATCGTTTTTCTCGGCCAGTGCCACGCCGTAGCACTTTTCTTTGGCATCACCGGCGGCGGCCGGGGCTGCGAATTGGGCAGACAAGGCGGCGGCAAGGCTGCTGGCGACGACGAGGGTTTTCATGGAATTGGACATCGGGTGTTTCCTTGCATTGAATTTCATGGATCGTTTCATACGACATGGGCAGAGTAACAAGAAGGCAGCTTCTTCATCCATTCACGAAACCGTGGCCCACGGCCGCGTGAACTGCGGACAACAGATTTGTGAAGGGCTTTGGGGCGTGAAATGCAAAATGCCGCCAGTTTTGTGGCGGCATTTTTTGTTTTTTTTCAACGCTTTGATCAGATTTGTTGGTCTGGCGGCAGGGCGTCTTGGCACAGATCCGCCAATGCCTGTTCAAGCGAAAGTATTTCGGTTTTCGTCTCTCCCAGGCGGCGCATTGAAACAGTTCGCGCCTCGACCTCTTGCATGCCGATTGCCAATATTACAGGAACTTTACCGACCGAATGTTCGCGGATCTTGTAATTTATCTTCTCATTGCGGGTATCGGCTTCGGCGCGAATGCCCTTGGCGCGAAGGGCTTCGACCACCTCGTTCACATAGGCGTCGGCGTCCGAGACGATGGCCGCGACAACGACCTGACGCGGGGCCAGCCAAAACGGCAGGCGGCCCGCGTAGTTTTCGATCAAGATACCGATGAAGCGTTCAAACGACCCAAGGATCGCGCGGTGCAGCATATAGGGGCGGTGCTTGGCACCGTCTTCGCCGACATATTCCGCGCCAAGCCGGGTGGGCAGGTTCGGGTCAACCTGAAAGGTGCCGCATTGCCAGGTGCGCCCGATGGCATCGGTCAGTTTGAAATCAAGCTTCGGGCCGTAAAAGGCACCTTCGCCGGGATCCACCTCATAAGGAACGCCGGTGGATTTGATCGCGGCCTCAAGCATGCCTTCGACCTTGTCCCAGGTTTCATCCGAGCCGATGCGCACATCGGGGCGGGTTGAAAACTTGATCTCGAACCCGTCAAAGCCAAGGTCTTTGTAGACGCTGGACAAAAGCTGAATGAAGCCCGCACATTCCGCGCCGATCTGATCCTCGGTGCAAAAGATGTGGCCGTCATCTTGGGTAAAGCCGCGCACCCGCATGAGCCCGTGCATGGAGCCTGAGGATTCGTAGCGGTGGCACGACCCGAATTCGGCAAAGCGCAGGGGCAGGTCACGATAGGATTTCATGCCCTGGTTATAGACCTGCACATGGCAGGGGCAGTTCATCGGCTTGAGGGCATTGGTGCGTTTTCCCTTGGCACCTTCTTCATCCACTTCGACGATGAACATATTTTCGCGGTAGGCCTCCCAATGGCCGGACCGTTCCCACAAGACCCGGTCAACGACCTGGGGGGTGCGAATTTCATCATAACCCGCCGCGCGCTGACGGCGGCGCATGTAGTCTTCCAGCGTGCGGTAGATCGACCAGCCGTTCGGGTGCCAGAAGACCATGCCGGGGGCTTCTTCTTGCAGATGGTAAAGCGCCATCTCGCGGCCCAGCTTGCGGTGGTCGCGTTTGGCGGCCTCTTCCAGCATGGTCAGATGCGCCTTGAGGTCATCGCGGTTCTTGAAGGCAACGCCGTAGATGCGCTGAAGCTGCTTTTTGGTGTGATCGCCGCGCCAATAGGCGCCCGCAACGCTCATCAGTTTGAACGCATCGGCCGGCAATTGGCCCGTGTGCTGAAGGTGCGGGCCGCGGCAGAGGTCCTGCCAATGGCCGTGCCAGTACATGCGCAGGGGCTCATCGCCCGGTATCGCTTCAATCAGCTCGACCTTGAAGGGTTCCTTCTTCTCGACATAGTGCTTGATCGCGCGCGAGCGGTCCCAGACCTCGGTCCGGACCGGGTCGCGTTCATTGATGATCGCCTTCATTTCCTTCTCAATCGCGCCCAGATCCTCGGGCGTGAAGGGCTCATCGCGGTCGAAATCGTAGTACCAGCCGTTCTCAATCACCGGGCCGATGGTGACTTTCACATCGGGCCACAGCTTTTGCACGGCGCGGGCCATGACATGGGCGAAGTCGTGCCGGATAAGTTCGATGGCGGGCGCGTCATCCTTCATCGTGTGAATGGCGATTTGCGCATCTGCCTCGATCGGCCATTGCAGATCGTAATGCTGGCCGTCGACCAGGGCCGAGATGGCAGCCTTGCCAAGTGAGGTCGCAATCGCGCTTGCGACTTCGCCGGGGGTAACCCCGCGCGCAAATTCGCGTTTGTTGCCGTCAGGAAAAGTCAGGGAAATCTGGGTCATGGCCCATGCTCCTCGTCAGTTTGGCGGCTACTGAACGCCCGGTTGCGGGTTATATCTGGTTTTCTATCTTCAATCGGGGGCGGGAAGTCAACTGCCGGGGGTTTCGCCTTTGCGCCGTGAGGGGTATTTGTGAGGGGAAAAGCAAAGGGGAGCCGCGCCATGAGTGAGTTTATGACAAGCCCTGAAGGGCGGCGCATCGCCTATGATCTGACACCGGGCAAGGGGCCGGGGGTGGTGTTCTTGGGCGGGTTCTTGTCGGATAAGGAAGGCACCAAGGCGCTGGCGCTGGAAGATTGGGCGCGACGCCACGGGCGGGCTTTCTTGCGCTTTGATTATTCCGGGCATGGGCAATCTTCGGGGGTTTTTCGCGAAGGTTCATTGGGCGATTGGTTTGAAGATGCACGCGCGGCGATACTGACGCTGACCGAGGGGCCGCAGATCTTGGTGGGATCCTCCATGGGCGGGTGGATTGCGCTGTTGCTGGCGCGCGCGCATCCCGAAAAGCTGGCAGGCTTGGTTACGATTGCCGCCGCCCCGGATTTCACCGAAGACGGCATGTGGGACAGCTTCAGCCAAGACCAGCGCGACCAGATCATGACCAAGGGCTATCTGGAGATGCCGTCGGATTACGCGGATGAGCCTTACCATATTACCCGGCGGCTGATCGAGGATGGGCGCAATCATCTGGTCTTGCGC
>JBAUHP010000478.1:0-8453 GCA_049680345.1 Albidovulum sp.
GGCTTGCCCGCCAGCCATTGTTCAAGCGACAAGATGATCGCCCCTTCACGCGGATGATCCGCCCTGCCCTGCTTGGCCGCTGCCAGACATTCAACAGCCGTTGCAACCATTTCGCGGCGCCCAAGCAACATGCAAAACAGACCCTTCAGCGCCAGCGCCATGGCAAAATCCGGGGCTTTGGTCAGCAGCGCCCCCAGATGGGTTGGGGTTGCAGCCCCATGTGCCAAGAAGCCGCGCAGCATCGCGTTCCAATCGGCCAAAGCCGCGCCGTCTTGCAGGGAGGTTTCACCGTGGCAATCATCAATCATTATCGGCTTCCAGTGCTCGCTTATCGGGTTATGTCTTGGTCAATGGCGTAAGACTTGCACATCAGGCAATTGAATTGCAGGTAGGGCACGGCTTTGTGACCGAAGGTGAACGGTTCTGCCCGGAACCCGGGCGATTTGAAACAATTAAATGATGGCTCGGCAGGTTCCGGCCTAAAGGCCGTCCAGCACCTCATCTGTATCGGCGCCAATCCGCGGCGGGGGGCGCTGGTAACGCACCGGGGTGCGCGAAAGTTTCAAAGGATTGCCCAGCAGCTGCACAGAACCGCTGGTGGCTTCGGGGGTGTTCATGGTGATGACCCCGCCCCTTGCTTGCGATTGTTCTGAATTGAGGGCCTGCGACACGGTATGAATTGGCCCGACCGGAACCTTTACCGCTTCAAGTGCGGCCACAAGCCCTGCCACAGAATGCTGATCCAGCGCCGCTTGCAGCTGTTCAAGCAATGCAACACGGTTGCGGATGCGGCTTGGGTTGGTGGCGAAATCGGGGTTTGACGACAGGGCCGGAAGCCCGATGACATCGCAAAACCGCGCGAATTGCGCATCATTGCCGACAGCGACAATGACATTGCCGTCAGATACCGCAAATGCCTCATAGGGTACGATGTTTGGATGGCCGTTACCTCGGCGCTGCGGCTCGGCCCCCGAGGTAAGGAAATTCGTCCCTTCATTGGCAAGCCAGGCCATGGTCGTATCGACCAGACTGATATCAATGTGCTGGCCTTCGCCGGTGCGGTCGCGGTGGCGCAATGCGGCAAGGATGCCAACGGCTGCATACATGCCGGTCATGATGTCAGCGATGCCGACCCCCACCTTCATCGGCATCCCGTCCGCCGCACCGGTCAGCGACATGATGCCGCCAAAGGCCTGCGCCATCAGATCATAACCGGGCTTGTCGCGGTTGGGCCCGGTCTGCCCGTAGCCTGAGATCGAACAATAAACCAAACCCGGATGGGCCGCACAGAGCGTCTCATGATCAAGGCCATATTTTGCCAGCCCGCCGGGCTTGAAATTTTCGACCACGATATCGGCGCGCGCGGCCAGTTTGCGCAACACGGCCTGGCCCTCGGCGCTGGCCATATCGACCGCGACCGATTGTTTGTTGCGGTTGGCGGCCATGAAATAGGCCGAAAGCTCGCCCTCGGCACCCGGCACGTAGGGCGGGCCCCATTTGCGGGTATCGTCGCCGCCATCGGGGTTTTCGATCTTGATGACCGTCGCCCCCAGATCGCCCAGCAACTGGGTTGCATATGGCCCGGCAAGAATGCGGGTCAGATCAAGTATGACCACCCCGTCCAGGGCCATCGGCCCTTCAAATCCGGCCATCATAGGCTCCTTTATCAATCATCGCTGCGATAACGGTGAATGTAGGGGCCACCATAGCCGCGTGCAATGCGGCGCGCAGTTCATCGCGGGTCCGTACCGCCTTGCCTTCGCCGCCAAAGGCCCGGCCAATCGCCGCGATATCATGGTCGCCAAAGTCGACCCCGACATTGGGCATTTGCCGGTGGCGCTGCTTCAGCTCTATCAGCGCAAGGCTGGCATCGACAAAGACCACAAAGATCGTGCGCAGACCAAGTTCCTTGGCGGTGGCCAATTCGCCCGCGACCATCAAGAACCCCGCATCGCCCGAAAACGACACCGCCACGCGGTCGGGTTCGGCAAGCGAGGTTCCCATTGCCAAAGGCACAGCACAGCCCATGGTGCATAAAGCCGATGATTGCACCAAGGCGCGCGGCGCATGGCAAGTCCACATTTGCGAAAGCAATATGCGGTGCGCGCCGCTGTCGGCAGAAGCGATGGCATCCTTGGGCAAGACGTCGCGGCATTCAGCGATAACAGCGCCCGGCCCCCAAACCTCATCACGCGGAAAGGCTTCCGCCAGCGCCGCCTTGGTGCGCGCCACATCGCCGTCCGCCCAGACCGCGCCGGGTTGAACACCTTGTGCCAGTGCTGTCAGACTTGCGGCACAATCGGCCACGAAAGCCAAGGTTGCGTGATGCATGTAATGGTGGTTGGGCTGCGCGGTTATGTCGATCACGGTGACACGCGCCGGATCCCAGACAGCGCGCCAGCCGGGGCGCATCTCGATCGGGTCATATCCGACGCATAAGATCAGATCAGCGGCCTTGAGCAGTGGCAACAGATGCGTGTCGGCCAATGGCGACAACCCGGCACCGCCCAGCGCCAGCGGGTGATCCTCGTCCAAAAGCCCCTTGGCCTTATAGGTGGTGATCACCGGAATGCCGTAGCGGGTTGCAAATTCGGTCACGGCGGCCCCGGCACCTTCGACCATGGCGTCAAGCCCGACCACCATCACCGGGCGCAGGGCTGCGGCCAAAGCCGCGCGCGCGCGCGCAAGATCCGGACCCTCGGCCGGGGCGACCGGGCTGGTTTTCGCGCGCAGCGCGCCTGCCGCAGCCGGTACGATGACCTCGGCGGCAGAAATCGGAACGTCTATATGCACGGGGCCGGGTCGCCCCTCCATCGCGATGGCGATGGCCTTGTCTGCGATCACCTGCGCCGCATTGGGCGCCAGCGAAAAGCTGGCCTTGGTAACGGGGCGGAACACCTGCCCTTGATCAAGCACCTGATGGGTATAGGTCTGCGCCTCATCCGCATCAACCGCACCGGTCAGCACGATCAGCGGAACCCGGTCTTGCAAGGCATTCGCCACCACATTCATTCCGTTCAGCGCCCCCGGCCCCAGCGTGGCCACCATGATGCCCGGCGCGCCCGTGCGGTGGTGCAGCGCCTCGGCCATGAACCCGCCAGAGTTTTCATGCCGGACCAGCACGAAGGTAATTCCGGCCTGTTCAAGCGCATCGATCAGGGTCAGCACCTCACCGCCCGGCATCCCGAACGCGTAGCGACACCCGGCGGCGTAAAGACGCCGCGCAAGAACATCTGCTGCCCGTAGGGTTTGAACTTCCATATGGTGCCGCCTTCCGTGACCGCAGGGCTTGTATTCTTGGCGCAGGCAAACAACGAAAAATCCGTATTTGCAAGCGCGATCAACGCGGATGGAAATCGCGCGCAATCTTGGGGTGCGATTCACCCATGCTGCGCCCTGAAGTCAAGCCCATGGTGCACCCTCATCTGACTTGACAGCCGCAGGGCAATCAGGCTGTGCTTGGTGCGGAGGTGGGGATAATGCATGATTATGAGGCCTATGATGCAACCGGGCTTGCCGGTCTGGTGGCAAAAGGCGAAGTGAGCCCCGCAGAGCTGTTGCAAGACGCCTTGGATCGGGTGGCGGCGCGCAATGATGCGATTAACGCGGTGGTCCTGGTGCAAGAGGAAACCGCGCGCGCGGCGATTGCGGCGGGCCTGCCCGAGGGGCCGTTTCACGGCGTGCCTTTCTTGATCAAGGATCTGGGATGCGAGGCGGTTCAATACCCGTCGCATAACGGATCGCGGCTTTTGGCCAATACCGTCTATGCCCGCGACAGCGCGATTTTCGAGCGGATCCGCGCAACCGGCGCCCTGACCTTTGGGCGCACGACATCACCGGAAGGCGGCATTGGTGCGGCAACGGAAGCGGCGGTCTACGGTGCACCGACCCGCAACCCATGGAACCTTGATCACACGCCCGGCGGATCATCGGGCGGGGCCGGTGCGGCGGTAGCAGCCGGGATCGTGCCTGCAGCACACGGGTCCGACGGCGGTGGGTCGGTGCGCATTCCGGCCTCGAACTGCGGGCTTTACGGGTTCAAACCGACGCGCGCCCGCCTGCCTGACGGGCCCTATGTGGGCGAAGGCTGGGCGGGGATGGCGATTGACGGGTTTTTGACCCGCTCGGTTCGCGATACGGCTGCCTTTTTGGATGCCTGCGCGGGCCCCGACCTTGGCGCGCCCTATGTGGCGCCCGCGCTTGGCCAAAGCCATATTGACGCAATCAAGCGCCCGCCCCGGCGGCTCAGGATCGCGCTTTGCGAAACGACACTGACGGGCGATGCGATCCATCCCGATTGCCGCGCCGGCGTGCAGGCAGCGGCCCAACTGTTGGAGGGGCTGGGCCATCATGTTGAACCCGCACGCCCGCAAGCGGCCGACACCAAGGGCATGATGCGGGCCTGGACGCGGATCGTGGCCTGCGGCACAGCACTTGGCGTGCAAAAGACCGTGGCTGCGCGTGGCCGCCCGCTTGGCAAGGATGAGGTTGAGGGCCTGACCTTGGGCGCGATGGAATACGCCAAGACCCTGTCGGGGGCCGATTATCTGGAAGCCGTCGGCAAGATCCACAGCTATGGCCGCGAGATGGCGGCGTTCTTTTGCAACTGGGACATATTGCTGACCGCAACCCTGGCCGAGCCGCCCGCCACAATCGGGCGGTTTTCGCATGCCACCGATGATTACGTGAACTACCGTTTGGGGCGCGGCATGATCTTTGACTATTCGCCGTTTTGTGCGGCCTTCAATGCATCGGGCCAACCGGCGGCGTCGCTGCCCTTGCATCTGTCGGCAGACGGGCTGCCGATCGGCATCCATCTGGCCGCAAGATACGGCGCCGATGAAGAATTGATCGCCCTGTCGGCCGAGCTGGAGGTGGCCGCACCTTGGGGCGCGCGAATGCAAAAAATGTTGCCGTAGGGAAAATTTCTGTTGTGTTATCGTCACAGCGGCTGGAATATGATCAAAACGCACAAGAAATACTGGGGGAAACAATCTTGAATGAGACCGCCGTGGAAGCGCAATCCGTGTCCAAACATTTTGGTCAAGGTGACAGTGCTGTAAAAGCGCTTGATCAGGTCTCGGTCAAAATCAGGCGGGGTGAGTTTTTTACGCTGCTTGGGCCTTCGGGCTGCGGAAAGACAACCTTGCTGCGCCTGATCGCGGGGTTTGAAACGCCAACCCATGGCACCATCATGCTGGACGGCGAAGACATCACCGCCCTGCCCCCGAACAAGCGCCCGGTGAACACGGTGTTTCAAAGCTATGCGCTGTTTCCGCATCTTAGCGTGGCGCAAAACATCGGTTTTGGCCTTGAAATGCTGGGCCGCCCGCGTGCGGAGGTTTCTGCGACCACGGAAAAGATGCTTGCCTTGGTGCAGCTAGAGACAATGGCCGGGCGCAAGACCAGCCAGCTTTCGGGCGGTCAGCAACAGCGCGTGGCGCTGGCCCGTGCGCTGGCACCGCAACCCAAGGTGCTGTTGCTGGATGAGCCGCTGTCGGCCCTTGACCTGAAGCTGCGCAAGGAAATGCAGGTAGAGCTGAAGCGGCTTCAAACCGAAACCGGTATCACCTTCATCTTTGTCACCCATGACCAAGAAGAAGCCCTGACCATGTCGGATCAGATCGCGGTGATGAGTGCGGGAAAGATCAATCAGATCGGATCCCCGCGCGCGATTTACACGCATCCCGTCAACCGCTTTGTCGCCGATTTCATTGGCGAGACGAATTTCATCAAGGCGCGTCTGGACAATGGCAAGGCGATCTTGCCGGGGGGCGCGCAGATCGTGCTTGGGCAAACCGATGCCCGGGCCGAAGCCACGCTGGCGATACGGCCCGAACATCTGCGCATTGTCGATGCCAGCACCAAAGGAGCGGTTCAGGCGGTTGTCGGCAGCTCGGTCTATTTTGGCACGGATAGCCATGTGAATTTGAAACTTGGCGATGGAACCGAGGTTGTCGCGCGGGTTCAGACCGATGCCGAAGGCTCTGCCGCGCCCCAAAAGGGCAGTTCGGTCGGGCTGGTCTTTACGCCCGGCTCTATCCAGGTTCTGGAGGATTGAGGCCGATGCAAAGCGCTGAAGATCAAGCCGCCAGGGCCAATACACGCAATGCCTGGGCATTATCGGCGCCCGCATTGGTTTTGCTGGGCTTCGCGGCGGCCGGGCCGTTGCTGATTGTGTTGGTCTATTCGTTCCTGACTCCGGGAAAATACGGCAATGTCGTTGGTGAATTCTCGCTCGACGGCTGGATCGGCATCTTGTTCTCGCGCGATATCTTCGATGGCACCATGCATCTGGCCGATGCCCATCTGACCATCTTCTGGCGGTCGGTGAAGCTTTCGCTGATGACCACGATCATCACCTTCGCCGTGGGCTTTCCGACCGCCTGGTTCATCGCCACCAGACCGCCCAAAGCCCGGGCCTTGTGGTTGTTTTTGATCACCATTCCGTTTTGGACCAACCTTTTGATCCGCACCGTCGCGATCAATGAAATGATCCGCAATGAAGGCGTGTTGAATTCAACCTTGATCTGGCTTGGGGTGATCGCCACGCCTTTGCATATCATCTATACCGATACGGCGGTGCTGATCGGCATGACTTATGTCTATCTGCCCTTGATGGTGCTGCCGCTTTTCGCAGCAATTGACCGCTTTGACATGCGGCTGCTGGAGGCGGGCTACGACCTTTACGCAAGCCGCTGGATGATCTTGCGCAAGGTGATCTTGCCGATTGTCAAACCCGGCATCGTGGCGGGATCAATTCTGGTCTTCGTGCCATCGCTTGGCGCTTATGTGACGCCCCGGGTTCTTGGCGGCGGCAAGAATATGATGATCGGCAATTTCATCGAGTTGCAGTTCGGGCAGGGTCGAAACTGGCCGTTGGGGGCCGCGATTTCCATGACGCTGCTGGTGATCGTGACGGTTGCTTTGCTGTTTTATGTGCGCGCCGCAAACCGCGAGGTGCCCCATGGCCACTAAAGCGTTTTCAGCCACCCGTTTGCCGGGGTTCGCATTGATCGCCATCTTGGTCTTTGTGATCCTTTATCTGCCGATATTCACCTTGGTCACCTATTCCTTCAATGCCGAAAAGTCGGTTGCGGTCTGGGGTGGGTTTTCCTTGAAATGGTACGGTATTGCTTGGGGCAATGATGCGGTCAAGGCGGCGACGGGGCGATCCTTGCTGATCGCGATTTCGGCCTCGGCGATTGCGACGACCGTGGCGACGATGGCCGCACTTGGCACCACAAGGCGCGCGGCGTTTCGCGGCCAGACGGTGATTTATGTGATGATCAATCAGCCGCTGATGGTGCCTGAAATTGTCACCGCCGTCGCATTGCTGATCTTCTTCGCCTCGATCAAGGTTGCCACCGGCTATACCGGGCTTGCCTATCTGATCATTGCCCATTCGGCCTTTTGCGTGCCCTTCGCCTATCTGCCGATCCGGGCGCGATTGGAGGGGATGGATCTGTCACTGGAAACCGCCGCCGCCGATCTTTACGCCAGCCGCTGGCAGACCTTCCGGCGGGTGACATTGCCACTTCTTGTCCCCGGCATCATCGCGGGTGCGATGTTGGCCTTTGTCATCTCGCTTGACGATGTGGTCATCACAGAATTCGTGAAATCGGGCGGCCAGGATACCTTGCCGACCTATATGCTGGGCCAGTTGCGACGCTCTATCTCGCCCGAGGTCAATGCGATTTCAACTGCCCTTCTGGTCTTGACTGTGCTGCTCTTGACCGCCTTCTTCTTACTAACCCGAAAGCGGGACTGAACCCGCTCATCTTTCCACCCAACAAGGAGCTAAACATGAAAAAACTTCTCACAGCCACCGCAGTCTTGCTGGCGAGCACTTCGCTGGCTTCTGCCGAAGGGGTCTTGAACCTGTTCAACTGGGGCAACTACACCAGCCCTGAGCTATTGACCAAGTTCGAAGCCGAAACCGGGATCAAGGTGACCGTCACCGATTACGACAGCAATGATGCCGCCCTCGCCAAGATCGAGGCAGGGGGTGCGGGCTTCGACCTTGTGGTGCCGACCCATCAATATGTGCAGATCTATGTCGAAAAAGGCCTGATCGCCGAGCTTGATCAGTCCAAGATCCCAAATCACGGCAATATCGCACCCGAATGGATGGATGTGCCGTGGGATCAGGGGCGCAAGTACACTGTGCCGTGGCAGTGGGGAACCACCGGTGTCGCCGTCAATACCGCAGTTTACGGCGGTGACGTGAATACATCGGATATCTTCTTGCGCGTCCCGGATGAGCTGAAGGGCAAGATCAACGTCGTTCCAGAATTGAACGACATCGTGAACCTTGCGATTTTCAACGTCGGCGGTCAGCCCTGCACGGAAGACACCGAGGTCTTGAAAAAGGCCCGCGATCTGTTGATGGCGGCCAAGCCTGACTGGCTGTCGATGGATTACGGCGCGACCGAAAAGATGTCGAACAACGA
>JBAUHP010000479.1:0-5418 GCA_049680345.1 Albidovulum sp.
ATCCCTTTGCCAAATCCTGATCGAAAGTGTCGCGCAATACGGGCTGGAGATCATCTGAAACACCTTTTCAACCGCCACCGGAGGGCTCAGGATGAAACCGCACATGTCGCTTGATGAGCTGCTTGAAGCGCTGGCGCATAATGCCGCGCTGCCCGATGAACTGGCCGAGGCAACGGCGCCGCAAATCTATACGTCACCCGAGTTTCTGGAACTGGAACTGGACGAGATTTTCAATCACGAGTGGTTTTGCGTCGGGCGCGAGGATGAGTACGAAAATCCCGGTGACTACCGCGCGACCACAATCGGCCGCGACCCGGTCATCGTGCTGCGCGATCGCGCGGGCATGCTTCGCGCCATGTCGAACATCTGCCGCCACCGCATGTCGACGCTTGTGGAAGGGTCCGGCAACATCAAGGGCCGCATCAGCTGCCCTTATCATGCATGGACCTATAACCTTGACGGCCAGCTTATCGGTGCGGCCTTCATGCGCGATAACTTCGATAAGAAGATGGTTTGTCTGCCGCAGTTCAAAGTCGAGATCTGGCAAGGCTGGGTCTATGTCTCGCTTGACCCCAACGCCGCGCCATTGGCACCGCGCCTTGCGAAACTGTCCGCGCGTCTCGACAATTACGATCTGCCTAAATACCGGACGCTGTTCCGGGCCGAGGAGATCTGGGACACGAATTGGAAGATCCTCGTGCAGAACTTCACCGAGGGCTATCATCTCTTTGTCGCCCATGCCCAGACGATCGAACCGGCGATGCCGACCAAACTCGCCAATGCCATGCATGGCGGTGACGGCTACAGTCTTTACGAACAGGGCCGGGTTCCCGGCAAGTCTTACGAGCGTAACTCAGACATGGCCGTGGACAACCCACGTTTGACCGAAGAGGAACGCGGCAAGGCGGTGCTGTCGGCAATCTTCCCCTGTCACGTTTTTTCCGTAGTGGCGGAGCGGACCTTCTGGCTGTCGCTTCAGCCCTACGGTACGGATAAGGTCAAGGTGTTCTGGGGCGCCGACGCCTATCCGGGTGCCGTCCCCGATGACCCCCAAGAGCGTGCGGCCTATGCCGCCGAACTCAAGGCCGGATTTGACCGCATAAATGACGAGGACAAGCCGATCATCGGCGGCATTGTCAAGAATGCCGGCGCGCTTGCTGCCGCACCGGGGCGCTTGTCGCCGAAGGAACGGTCGGTCTGGTATTTCCAGCAATATCTTGCGCGCCAGCTCTGCAAGCACCGCCCGGACAGCACCAAGACCAAGCTGGGTTGAGGCCCGGGTCCGGAAGTTTCCAAGCCGCACGATCCGCTTCAATCAATACTTGTCCGGTTTGTGGCCAAGAAAGACCTTGGTGACATCCTTGATGACGTCCCATGTCACACGGGCACCGTCGCGGATAAACAGGCTGTCGCCGGGGCCGAGCTCGCAGGTTTCTCCGGTCGCATGCTGAATGATCCGGCACTGGCCTGACAGAACGGTCATCAACTCGTCGCCCTGCTCGGTGCATTCAAAAACCCCCTTGGTACACCGCCAGATGCCATACCGGGTGGTGTGACCCGGCCCGCCCGCATCGATGCGTCCCGAAGTTACCGGCGTGCCTGCCTTGATCCGGTAGTTACTGGCCGGATTATCGAACGGCCAATGCTGCAACGGTCCGACATCATCGCCCGGCTTGTACTTGATCATCTTGTCGTTTCCCGTCTGTGCCCGGCCTGTCAGATGACCGGCAAATCCGGCGCTGCGCGGGCGGTGATCAACTGACCGCCAGTCGCGCTGACGATGATGTTTTCTTCATGCACCATCATTAGCCCGTCGCCATAGCTAAGCGAGGGTTCAAGGGTCAGGACCATGTTTTCGTGCAACACCGTGGTGTCGAAGGCCGCATGCGAGGGCTGTTCGGTCAGCTGCATGCCCAAGCCATGCCCAAGCCGCCCGATATCGCCGCCGCTGTCATCCAGTTCGGCAATTACCGCCGACATCGCCTTGAAAAGGTCGCGGCAGGTATTGCCGGGCCGTGCCGCGGCAATCCCGGCCTCGGTGGCGCGCCACAGCACATCATAGGCCCGGCGTGCCATATCGTCCGCGCGGCCAATCGCCCAGTTGCGGTCGAAGTCGCAAAAATAGCCGTCCCAGGTTGACCCGGTGTCCAGCATCAAGACATCGCCCGCTTGCAAGGGTCGGCGCGAGGGGGGCGAAATGACATCGACATAACCGCCCTGATCGGCCGCGCCGACAAGATAGGGTACATCGTCGGCACCAAGCGCCAGCGCCTCGCGTTTGAAGGCGCGGAAGACATCTTCAAGCGCCATACCTTCGGAAATGATCTCCGGCACCCGCGCGAAAGTGGCCGAACCGATGCCGCAGATATGCCTCAGCTTCTCGATCTCAGCAGGGGATTTGACCATGCGCAGGCCCTGCACCAAAGCGGTCGCATCGTCGATCTTCAGGCCGGGGAGGCCAGCGATCAGCCGTTCCCAATCGCCAAGCGGCATCCGAAGCGCGGTTTCATGGCCCTTCATCACACCCAGCTTGGCGCCGGAGTTGGCCAGCGGCGCCAGCAGGTCGGTCAAGAGGCTGATCCCGTCATCAGCGGGGTTCGGCGCACTCCAGCTGCGGATATCGCGGACCCATGTGGTGCGCATCAGCGCAGCGCCGATCTCGGGGATCACGGCGACGGGATCGCCACTGGCCGGGACGAACAAGAACCAGGGTCGCGTCGGGCTTTGCCAAAACAGCGTTTGGAACCCGCTGAAATAGCGCACATCAGGTTCGGTCAGCAAAAGCAGTCCGGCAAGCCCGTCACGCGCCATCGCGGCCTGAGCCTTGCGGGTACGCGTCTCGAATTCAGTGGCGGCAAAGCCGCGCTGCGGCAAGTCAGGCTGCATCACGCCCCTCCATGATCATCTTGAAAATCGCCGGATCCGTCACGCCTTCGGAACCGATCAACAACACGCGTGAGTTTGTATCAAGATCAAGCTTTTCCGAAAGCCCCTTATCTTGCCGCGCTGCGATCAAGGCCGCAAGACCGGCAATCGCACTTTCCCCGGCTTCGACCGCTGGGTCCCCGCCAATCGGCCGGGCCAGAAGCCGGACCGTGGGGGCGACGATGGATTCAGGGATGGTCAGAAAATCCGACGCCTCTTCGGCCAGAATATCCCAAGCAAGCTCCGAAGGCTCGCCGCAAGACAGCCCCGCCATCAGGGTTTCTTCGGCAATCGCCACGCTGGTGGCCGTGCCGGTTTTGGCGCTTTCGAACAGGCAAGCGGCCAGTTCCGGCTCAACAATGATGACGCGCGGGGATTTGGCACCCCAGTACTGGCGCAAACCGGCAACGACACCGGCGGCCAACCCGCCCACACCGCCTTGCAAGAAGACATGCGTAGGCGCACGCTCAAGTGTTTCGCAGATCTCGTCGGTCATCACGCCGTAACCCGACATCACATCGCGCGGCGGCTGCGAATAGCCAGGCCAGGAGGTGTCCGAGACGACGAACCAGCCGTTCTTTTCAGCCTCTGATTTGGCCAGAGCCACAGATGCATCATAGTCGCCCGCAATCCGGATCACGTCCGCCCCAAGATCGCGCATCGCCTGCGCCCTGCCTTCGCTGACCTCGGCATGGATATAGATCCGGCAAGGCGCACCAAAACGCTGACAGCCCCAGGCAAGTGAGCGGCCATGGTTGCCATCGGTCGCGGAAACAAGCGTGATCGCGGCGCATTCAGCCTTGTATCTGCCCAGACGGATATCTTCGAGACTGACCTCTTTGCCGGTCATGCGCGCCACTTCGCGCTGCAACACCCTTTGTGCAGCATATGAGCCGCCAAGTGCTTTGAAGCTGCCCAACCCGAAACGCGGGCCTTCATCCTTATAGAGGATCTCATCAACACCGATCCGGGCGGCCAGCGCAGAAAGCGAGACCAAAGGCGTAGGCGCATAGCCCTCCCACCGGGTGATCTCGTTGCGTGCGGTGACGAAGTCTTGCTTCGTCAAAATGCGCGTCGCCGCGTCGCCGGTTTTCCTTGTAGCAGCAACATGCCCCAATCGGGCGAGGGGAAGCAGATCGGTCATCTTATGTCCTTTCGGGCTGGCAAGCGATCACGGACCAGTTCCGCCCAAAAGGCGGCCCCTATCGGCAAAGGCGCGTCGTTGAAGTCATAATCGGTCGTGTGCAGCGGCTGGCCATGTGGCCCGGTCTCGCCATGCCCCAAATGCGCAAAGCAGCCCGGACTGGCGGCATTGAAATGTGCGAAGTCTTCGGAAAAGCGCCTCGGTTGGCGATCGCCGATTGCGTTGAGTCCACCATGACCGGTTATGGTGATTTCAAAAAGACTTTCACTGGCGCATATCTGCCCGATCCGGGTGGATATCCGCCCTGTGGGTGCGCCGGGCAGGCTGCGTAAGTCGTGGCGCTGCGCAGACAGTTTCTTGTGAAATTCGTCCATCGCCTACCCCTGAAACATTCGTTCTGACTTTAGATGTCCGGGCCGAACTAATGCGTCAAAGATGCCAAGACCTTTGATGAAAACTGTTCCCAATGGCCCTGACGCCGATCTTTTTCGGAATACCCCGCCAGTTCGGCGTTCAGCGGCTCAGAACCGCCGTGGCCGAGAACTCCGCCAGTTCGCCCCGCCAGACCTGGCGATCAAAGCAAAAAGGGGTACCTGCCGCGTCCCGGATTACCTGTTCCAGCTCAATCACCGCGTGATGCGGCGCAAGGCCCAAAAGCTTGGCCTCCTCCGCCCTGAGGGCCCGCATGCGAATCACGATTTCGCCGGTATTCGCCCCGGCCTGATAATGTCGTTCCAAAAGCCGGGTTGTCGACTGGCAAAGGTCATGCGCCAGCAGATCGGGAAATCGCGATGCAACGGCATATTCGGTCTCGAAGAAGGTGGCGTGACCCTTAATGCGAAACAGCCGCGTGTATTCAAACAATGCCTCCCCCACAGGCACGCAAAGCGCAGCGGCCAGTTGCGAACAGGCCTTGGTTTCCGCCTTGGAAATGAGTTCAATCTCAAGCGCCAAGTCGCCCGACTGGGCGTCTGCGGCAAAGCTGATCATTTTGCTGATGTCGTATTTCAGGCGCGGAGGCGAAACGAAACGGCCAATGCGCTGTTCATTATAGGCCAGCCCTTCGGCTTCCATCGCTTCCAGTGCGCGGCGAGCGGTCATTCGGCTAACGCCATGCAGTTCCGCCACAACCCGTTCCGAAGGCAGTGCCGCATGGGCGCTAAGCGTGCCATCCGTGATCGCTTGGCGCAATGCGTCGACGATCTGCCGGAACCGGGGCGCGGCACTCAATGATCTGGTTGTGGGTTGCGGCATTCAGGCGGGCTCCGGGCTATTGGGTCGCAAGGTCTTGAAACCGTGATGGCTGGCGTTAAGGGACATTACGGCCTTTGGATCAGCCGAGTCGATGC
>JBAUHP010000480.1:0-5295 GCA_049680345.1 Albidovulum sp.
GTGCAGCCTTCGATGATCGCATCCTCGGCGCGCAAGGCGATATCGAAATGTGCGACGCCATTTTCATAGGTCAGATTGATGGCGCGGACATCGGCCTGGGCGTTGAAGCCAAAAGTCATGATACGCCGGTCGGTGACCCGGCCAACAAGGGCTTGCACCTCGGGGTGGTCGGTGCAGCAAACCGCAAGGCCGTAGAAGGGAATGTTGGAGACGAAATCCAGAAACCCTTTGCGCAAATTCTCGATCGTGCCCCAATGCTCCATATGTTCGGGGTCGATATTGGTGACAATGGCGATAGTGGCGGGCAAGCGGTTGAAGGAGCCATCGGATTCGTCCGCCTCAACCACCATCCATTCACCCGCACCGGCGCGGGCGTTCGATCCGTAGGCATGGATAATGCCGCCGTTGATCACCGTGGGGTCAAACCCGCCCTTATCAAGCAAGGTCGCCACCATCGTCGTGGTCGTGGTCTTGCCATGGGTGCCGCCGACGGCCACGTTGGACCGCATGCGCATCAGCTCGGCCAGCATCTCGGCCCGACGTACCACCGGAAGGTCGCGGCGGCGCGCCTCTTCAAGTTCGGGATTACCCTTTTTGATCGCGGAAGAGATGACGACCACAGCCGCCTCACCGATATTTTCGGCGCGCTGGCCTTCGAAGAAATCCGCCCCCAAATCCGAAAGCCGGTCGGTGATCTTGCTGGCCTTGGCGTCAGAGCCTTGCACACGGTAGCCAAGCGTCATCAGCACTTCGGCGATACCCGACATGCCAATGCCGCCGATACCGATAAAATGAATGGGGCCCAACTCTCCGGGCAGTTTGGTAGCAGCGTTCATCAGACGTCTTTCACTTTGAGGGCTTCAACCATTTGCACCAGGCGGTCGGTGGCGTCGGGGATGCCGTAGGCAAGGGCGGCGCGGGCCATATGCAGGCCCACTTCGGGGTTTTGCAAAACCGTGGCGACATGCGCGGCCAGCGTCGCCGCGTCAAGTCGCGATTCCGGGATCAAGATTGCACCTTCCGCCTCGACCAGCCCATGCGCATTGGCGGTTTGATGATCACCCGCCGCCGCCGCGAAAGGCACAAGAATCGCAGGCCGCCCGATCACGCAGATATCCGCAACCGATGAGGCACCAGAGCGCGAGATCACCAGTTGCGCCTCGGACAAACGACGCGGCACATCGGCAAAGAAGGGTTCAACCTCGGCCTTGATCCCAGAGGCCGCATAGGCCTGCACGACACGCGGCAGATCTTCGGGGCGGGCCTGATGGGCAACATGCAAAATGTCGCGCAATGCCGGGTCAAGTTCGGCCAAGGCCGCCGGAACCATATCCGACAAAATCCGCGCGCCTTGGCTGCCGCCGATGACCAAGATATTCATCGGGTAGTCGCCCGGCACGATATAGGGCGCTCCTGCCCGTTCCAGAACTGCGGCGCGAACCGGATTGCCGGTATGGATGACCTCGGTCTCGCCCGGCACATCGGTGGGCCATGTGCCGCAAGCCACGGCATGAATGCGCTGACGCCGGGCAAAGAAGGCATTCACCCGGCCAAGCACCCCGTTTTGTTCGTGCACCATACGCGGCAGATTAAGCATTTTAGCCGCCGAAAGTGCCGGAATGGAGGGGTAGCCGCCAAAGCCCACAACCACCGAAGGCGGGTCTTTGCGCATGGCGCGCCAGGCACCAAAAATGCCCGATAAAATCTTGAACGGAACCATCATCTTTGCCACAACGCCGCCCCGCGCAAAGGTGGCAGAGGCGATCTGCTCAATCTCGACCTCTTTGGGATAGCCAGTGGCATAGCGCGCCCCTCGCGCATCGGTCGAAAGCTTGACCCGCCAGCCCCGCGCCACCATCGCTTCGGCAAGCGCTTGCGCCGGGAACATATGCCCGCCGGTGCCACCTGCCGCCAATAGCAAGAGTGGGGCACGCGCCATCAGCGCGTCCGTTTAAGCAAGATATCAGCGATCCGGCCTTGCGGGCGGCGTCGCGTGAAAGCCAAAAGCATCCCCAGCGCAATGCCGCTGGCAATGACCGAGGACCCGCCGTAGCTGACGAATGGCAAGGTCATGCCCTTGGCTGGCAAAAGCCGCACCGCGACCCCCATATTGATCAGCGCCTGCACCCCGAAAACACAAGCAAGCCCGGTTCCCGCCAGCCGCGTGAATGTATCGCGTTCCCGCATCAGCCGGATAAGCGAACGCACGGTGATCACCATGTAAAGAACGATGATCGCAAGGACCAGCAGCAGGCCAAATTCCTCAGCCGCGACGGCAATGATGAAATCGGTATGCGCGTCAGGCAAGGTCCATTTGACCGTACCCTCGCCGACACCAACCCCGAAAAAACCGCCCTCTTGAATCGCATTGGTAGCATAGCCGATCTGGGTGCGCGGATCGACATCCGCCGATAGAAATCCGTCAATCCGGCGGGCGAAATGTTCTGAGGAATGATAGGCCGCAACGCCGCTGCCAACCACAAGTGACACAACGCTGACCAAAAGCGTGATCGGCGCGCCACCGATGAAATACATCACCCCCCAGGCAAACAAGATCAAACAGGCCTGACCAAAATCGGGCTGAAGCGCCAAAAAGCCCACAATCACCACGGTCACGCCAAAAGAATAGGCGCGCCCCGGCGGACCGCCAATTTCTTGCGCGGCTGCCATAAGCCAGGCGCATAAGATCACGAAACCGGGTTTGAGAAATTCCGAAGGCTGAAACGACCCAAAACCCAGCGAATACCAGCGCACCGCGCCCTTGCCAAAATCGGTGCCGAAAAGCGGCAAAAGTATCAGTGCCACAAATGCCAAGGAAAACCCCAAAATCCCCAGCCGCCGCACCAGATCGACGGGCATCATCGAGAATGCCATCATCGCCGTCAACGCCATGCAGCCGAAAAACCCCTGACGGGTCACGTAATAATAAGGGTTAAGCCCGTTCTTTTCCGCTAGCGGCACCGAGGCTGCAAGCCCCAGCAAAAGCCCGATGGCGAACAGCGCCAGAACGAGACCCAGCGACCATCTGTCAATCGTGCGCCACCAGCGTGGAAGTACCGGCTCCGACGCCTGAACGGGCGCCGTGCCAAAGACCATCTCAGTCATAGATTACCGCTCTCACTGCCTCTGCCTTTGCCCGTTTGCCGGGTCTGCGGAAACTCTAACCCATTTCTTGCGCGGTTTCCAGCAAAAGAAGGGGCTTCGGCGGAAAGCTTCCATCCGGCGACAAGGCAAGAATCAAGCGGCAATCCGGGCCATCTGATCGCCCGGATTGTTGGGCGTTTGGCCAAGAAGCGGAGGCTTGCAGATGCTCAGATGCGCGCTATTCGCCTTTGCCGACATGCCATTACGTGGGAAGCTCAGGCCGGGCAAAGGCGGGCGGTTAGAATGGCGATTTCGTCTTGCACAAAGACAAGTTTGCGGCGCCTCAAGCATTGCCCAGTGGCGCGGCCCCAACATGTGCCTCTACCACCGTCCAGTGGTCAAAAGTCCTGACGGCACCGCCCTCAAATTGGTGCCCGGAAAGTCGATGGACCGATAAACGCCATCGGTAATGTAGACAACATTCAGCGCCCGTTTGCCGTTTTTGGTGCGGATAAAAACAACGCCGGAAGTCGCCTTAGAAGCCTCACTCAAAAAAACCTTCGGATCAAATCCGACCGGATTTCGAGTGGAGTTGAGGCGCAGTTTTTCGACCCGGTTCAGCCAATACCTTGCCACATCCAAATGATTGGTTGTCAGTGGTTTGGAAGACGAATATGAGCGCTTTCTGCTTTTTCCTTTGAATACGTAGGAAGTGCTTCCGTTAGCAGTATTCACCCTGCAGTTGGAAATCTCATCGGTCCTGAACCCGTTTTTCCCGTCATTGGAGGCGATGACGCATTTCGCAGGGTTGCTGGCTTGGGCCTGGGCCGCTGGTGCTGCCACCGAGATGAGGATGGCCAGAAACGGGGCCAAAATCCAGTGGTTGATACGTGCCATTTTCGGTCGCTTTCCCGTTGATGCCATGGGTGGATATTAGCGGCGGCGGGCGCAGCAACAACGGACCTTAGCCCGACAAGATATTGGAAATGGTCTGAACGAAGGCAATTCTTGGCGCCAAAGGTCATGCGGCGGGGGGCAGGCCAGATATGTATCGCAAACCCGCCTGATGTGAGATCAAGGGTTGTTCCGTGCGAAGGCGGCCCCCATAGGGCCTTCCTTGTCAGACAATGAGGGACAGCTTTATGCCGGTTTTCCGAAGCGAAACCAGCCGCCCGGCGCGACCCGATACGGCCTACAGCCTGCCATCCGTCTGGAACTGAGACACTCCGGCGCGGATGAGCTTTTCTAATTCATCAAACAGACGCTCATCGGGAGTCTTGAAATTGAAACATGACTTGCCTTGCATGCGTTTCCTGAGGCCGGCGCTTGCATCCTTCAGCAATCGCGGGTGTATATAGACCGGCATCAAATGGGCTGAAACATAAGCTTTCTTGATTTCGACCCCACCGAAACCCGTGCGGTAACCATCCTTGGCGCGAACTTCATGGGTTCCGATGTAGTAGCGGGTCGCATCGTCATGCAACACGACGCATTTGTCCGAGTGTACAGCGTAGAATGCCCGCAATGTTCTGAATATCTGGCCCAGATTGTTGCTCATGGTCTGAGTGTAATTGTGTTGTTGAGCCTGTCAATGTGGCCTGCAAGGTAAACTCCGCATGGAGGCCTCATCCACGCGCCAACCACACCCGCACCGCCCCAGCCCTTCAGCTTTCCAGCGCCGCCGCGCGCCGCGCAAGGCTTGCGGCTGGCCAGTATTTGCTGCGTTGGTAGTATTCCGGCACTGCAGGGATATCGTCGTTTAGCACGAACCAAGGTAATTTGGTCGAGGTGAAGATATGGATATCAGGCGGGCAAAGGCTGGCGTCGTCCAAAGTGCCCACCCGGATGAAAGCCATCTTGCGCCCGGCGCCCGCATAATAGGACCAAAGGGTGATCTGGCAGGTCGGGCAGCGCAGCATGATCTGCCCCTTGCCAGAGGCCGATGGCAGCGGCACTTCGACGGGGCTGCCCTTCAGAAGCGCCACACAATTGGTTTCGATCATCGCGTTAAGGGCCAGCGGCCCGCCGGACTCGCGCTGACACCAGGTGCAGTGGCACGCATGGGTGAAAAGCGGTTTATCAGTCATTCGGTAGCGGATTTCTCCGCAAGTGCAGCCTCCGTTCAACATGGCGGTTCCTTTCGGTGCTGGATCATTGGCGCGATAATGCCAATATTCGCCCCCCGAAGCACCTAAAGATTTGGGGTTACAC
>JBAUHP010000481.1:0-2044 GCA_049680345.1 Albidovulum sp.
ACCGCCAAGCCGATGCTGTACAAAATCGCAGGCGTTTGGGGCAACCATGAAGGCTCTATGCTGCTTTGGGTGCTGATCCTTGCGGGGTTTGGTGCCACGGCGGCGTGGTTCGGGGCGGCCCTGCCACCAAGGCTGAAGGCGCGGGTGTTAAGCGTGCAAGCGATGATCGGCCTCGCGTTTCTGGCCTTCATTCTGTTCACCTCAAACCCGTTCTTGCGGCTTGCATTACCGCCCTTTGACGGGCGTGATCTTAACCCATTGCTGCAAGACCCCGGTTTGGCCTTCCACCCGCCTTTCCTTTATCTTGGATATGTCGGGCTAAGCATGGCGTTTTCCTTTGCCATTGCCGCCCTGATCGAGGGCCGCGTTGATGCGGCATGGGCGCGCTGGGTGCGGCCATGGACGCTGGCCGCGTGGATATTCCTGACCATCGGCATCGCCCTTGGATCATGGTGGGCCTATTATGAGCTGGGCTGGGGCGGGTTTTGGTTTTGGGATCCGGTGGAGAATGCATCCTTCATGCCATGGCTGATCGCGGGGGCATTGTTGCATTCTGCAATCGTCGTGGAAAAGCGCGAGGCGTTGAAATCATGGACGGTGCTTTTGGCGATCCTGGCCTTTGGCTTTTCGCTGATCGGCACCTTTATCGTGCGCTCGGGCGTGATCACCTCGGTTCATGCCTTTGCCAATGATCCCGAACGCGGCGTGTTTATTCTGGCCATCCTTGCAGTCTTCATCGGCGGCGGGCTGACGCTCTTCGCCGCGCGCGGGGCATCGATGCAGGCCAAGGGTGCCTTTCGCCTGATCAGCCGTGAATCGGCCCTTGTGGCCAATAATATCTTGCTTGCGGTGGCCGCCCTTGTGGTCTTTTTCGGCACCATCTGGCCATTGGTGGCCGAGCTGTTTTTTGACCGTAAACTATCGGTCGGCGCGCCGTTTTTCGATAAGGCCTTCACCCCTTTCATGGTAGTCCTTGCGGTGATCTTGCCGCTGGGGGCGATTTTGCCGTGGAAGCGCGGGCGGCTTGGGCAAGGGGCACGCTCACTTGGGCCAGCTTTGATATTGGCGCTGGCGATCGTGGCTTTGGCATTCGCGGTTCAGACCCAAAAATCGGCCCTTGCACCAATTGGCGCAGGTCTTGGCATGTGGCTTATCGGTGGTGCCTTAACCGAACTCTGGCTGCGTTCAGGGCGCAAACTGGCCCGCCTAGGGCGTTTGCCGCGCGCCGATTGGGGCAAAGCCACGGCCCATGCGGGCGTCGGCGTCACCTTCATCGGCGTGGCCGCGATGACCGCGTGGAGCGTTGAAGACATCCGCACCTTGCACCCAGGCGAAAGCTTCGATCTTGGCGCTTATGAGGTGACTTTGGTAGAGGTCAGCGAAGGCAAGGGGCCCAATTACCTCTATACCCGCGCCGATATGCGGGTGGAGACGTCGGGCGCGCTGGTCGGCATGCTTCACCCCGAAAAGCGCGTCTATCCGGTGGCCGAAATGGCCACCACCGAAGCCGCCATTCAAAACGGTGTGCTGCGGGATATTTATCTGGTCTTGGGTGATCCGCAGGCCGATGGCGGCTGGGCGGTGCGCAGTTACCTCAAGCCTTTCGCAAACTGGATCTGGGCCGGCGCGATCTTGATGGCCCTTGGTGGCGCGATCAGCCTAAGCGACCGGCGCTTGCGCATAGCCGCTGGCACGCGCTCTGCGCCCCGCAACGCCGCCTTCGCCACCCCGTCGGAGTAAGGGCAATGATGCGCATGGTTCTGATCGCGATCTTTTGCCTGCAAAGCGGGCTGGCCCTTGCGGTTCAACCGAATGAGGTTCTGGACGACCCGGCACTTGAGCGCCGCGCACGTGCCATTTCCACGCTGATCCGCTGCCCGGTCTGCCAAGGCGAAAACATCGACGATTCGAACGCCGATATCGCCAAAGATCTGCGTCTGGTCGTGCGCGAACGTCTGCTTGCGGGCGACACCGACGATCAGGTGATCGACTATCTGGTGGCGCGCTATGGCGAGTTTATCTTGTTCAGCCCGCGCGCCCGGGG
>JBAUHP010000482.1:0-6013 GCA_049680345.1 Albidovulum sp.
AAGTGCGCCCTGCCCCATCACGACAAGGCCCGCCACAGCAACCATCCAGTATCGAAGACTTCGCCCAAGCATTTCACACATCCTATCGGCACATCCGCCCTCCCTCTGCTTATGAGAATTATTCGCAGCTGTAAACAGTATTGATAATCATTCGCAAAAGTACCGCCAAGCCTGAACCACCGCGCAACCGGGGAACGAACGCCGCCCCATGACCGCGCAGACCACCGCTGCCAGCCGTCAAACCAACCGAGGCCTTGCCACCGACGCCCCAGAGCGGTCATTGCCCCTGCCTTGCCAAAGCTGCGGTACCGCCCGTCGATGCGGCCATTGGTGCCTCACGCAGGATTTTCTCGGTCGAAACGTCGGTCTGGCGGACTTAACTGCCGTTAGTACAGCAATGTCAGATTGCAGAATTTTCTTTGGGCAATGTACGAACGTAGGGTGCCCTTCCGTTATGAATGAAACGGTGAAAGTTGAATGAACAACAAGGATCGGAAAGTAGGCTCATGGCCAAGACACAGGGCTTTGCGTGGCATGGCGGCTCTCGCAGTCTCTGTCGTCCTAACCCCAGCGCAAACACAAGCTCGACAAATGGAGTGTAGTTATGACTACACATTCACCTTACGACTTCGCAACTCGCCGATTGAGGTATGGCGACTGGTCCGATTCCATATGGTTTTCCCCACGCCATGGGCCCAACGGGCGGTGAAGAAATGTTCCTTTTCGACGAAAAGCGATCCCGCCCTCCCAAAATGAACAAGTCAATAGGAGCTGGTTTCGGAAAAGCTATTCTTCGATCCATCGGCCAATATCAGCACCATCGAATTTGTTGATTATGACCGCCCAACCCTCAAACAACTTCAATTCCCCGCAAGTCATTTGGGGCGGTCTTTAGATACGATCCGCGCGCCTTTGGTGATCTGGGCTGCCATAGAACTGATTAGTGGGAATGGGTTCAGACCGGCCATCTAGGGCATCTTCGCCCGGAAACAAGGCGCACCCACCCGCAGCCGGGCAGCCAAATCCCAGCGTCAGGGCGCAGCTAACCGACGGCGTTTTCAGGCCGCTCGGCTAACGCAAATCACATCGCAGGTTCAGCTTCCGGTCAGCGGTACTGAGGCCGAGTCCAGATGGCCCTTGCGCGTCACCGTGAAATAGGCCGCCGAAGAGGCTTGCGCGCCCAATGCCGCGATCGTGGCCTCGATGTCTCCAGCATCTTGCATCACGATACCGGTCTGTGCCTCGGACGCGATGATGTCGCCAACCTGCAGCTTGGTCTCCATGCCACGGGGTATCCGCGCGACACGGGTTTGCCAGCCTTCCCCTATTTGCGTCACCACGAACCGCAGACCATTCTCCAGTTCAACCGCCCAGCCAACTGGCAAGCCCAGCATCCGGTTTTCCACAGGCTCTCCCGATGCCGAACGAACACGCGCGGTCACGGTCACATCCGATTGCTCGGCCAGGTTGGAGGTGGTGGTGATGGCATCAATGATTGAACCGTTGCCATAGACCAAGGTTCCGTTGATCGCATAGATCACGCTGCCCGAACGCAGCCATTCCTCGACACCCTCTGAAAGATCTGAGCGCACCATTGTAACCTGCGCAAAGGTCCCGCCATCCACCTGAATAGCGTTGGTTTCAAAAGGCAGCTCAACTGTCCAGCCCGCATGCACGACGGCCGTGTTCGCGCCGGTGCTGACAGGCGCCGGGGTTTCACTTTCGACGGTTTCACTTTCGACCGCTGCCGCAAGAACATCGGACGTCACGGTTTCAACCTTCGTGGTGGCTTCCTCGCTCACGGTGCTCTGCTCAGGGGCGGCATCTGCCGTGGTGACCGCAGCGACCGTGGCCACCGGATTGCCCTCATCCTGATCGCCACCAAGTGATGCAAAGATCGCAACACCTGCAATCGCCGCAGCCGCCAGACCTGACAGCATCATAACGGGCCCGCGCGGACGCTCGCCACTGGCAGGTTCAGCGATCTTGGCCGCGGTCGGCTGGGCCACAGGTGCCGCCTTGCCATCCATCACATCAAGCCAATCGCGCGCCGAGGGAAGACGGTCTGCGGGCAACACACTCAGCCCCTTGTCGATGGCCCTCAGCATGGCGTCCGGATAGCCTTCGATGCGCCCTTCAAGGGGCACATAGATATCTTCCTGTTTTTGGGCAATTGACGAAAGCCGTACCTGACTGTCGGCCGGCGCTTCGCCGGTCAGCACATGGTAAAAGGACGCGGCCAGCGCGTAGAGGTCGCTTGTCGCGTTCTGCGCACCGCCCGAGACATAGAATTCATGCGGCGAGTAGCCGTCCTTGACCACGCGCAAAGTTGAAAGCGCCCGCTCTTGCTTGCTTGCCTGTTCGCGCGCTGCGCCGAAATCGATCAAGATCGGCTCGTCATCCTCGCGGATCAGGATGTTATCGGGCGAGATGTCGCGGTGCAGTACACCCTTGTCATGGACGAAAGCCAATGCGTCAAGCATCTTGCGCAACCAGTTCTCGACCGTCTTGGGGGTGACGCGCTTTTTATCCGCGAGCACCGTCAAAAGATCCGCGCCCTGGATATGATCAAGCGCCATATAGGCGGTGTTGTTGTCCTTGAAGACCTGATGCACACCGACGATGTTCGGATGGATAAGCTTCGCCTGATTATGCGCCTCTTGCATGAAAAGATCGACGATCGACCCAAAAGAGGCGGTATAGGCCCGGGACCGCGGATGCACGACAAGCGCACTTCGCCGGCACATCGCCCCCGAAAAACACTCTTTGATGACGACCTTCCGATCAAGGCTGTCTTTCGCCAGATAAGTGATGCCGAAACCGCCGCTGTTGAGGAAGTCGGTGATCGTGTATTGCTGCCCAAGAAGTTGGGTACCCGGCTGCAGCTCGTCCGGATAGACGGTTTGATCGTCCACGGCTTCGCCGTCCATTTTTACTACTTTTGCAAGCGTCATCTGAACTCTCCGATTAAATTCGAATACTGGTCATAAAATTGCCCGCCACATGACGAGCGTTCTTTGGTAAAAACAGATTTTTGGTTTAAAATGATATATGCAGCGTCCTTTTCGGGGCGCGGCGGGGCTTTGAAATCTAATGCCAAGGTTCTCATGCGCTCACTCCACCCAGACTTCTACACGGCGGTTCTTGGCACGCCCGGAATGGCTTGAATTGCACGCAATGGGGCCAAGTTCGCCAAAGCCGGTGACGACGATCTCTACGCCGTCAAGCTCATGCGCGCCCGCCTGTCTGGCAAGTTGCGCCCGAACCGCCTGTGCGCGCGATGCTGACAGGGCGAGGTTTTTATTGAAACCGCCATTGGAATCCGCAAACCCCGCAAGGATCAGGCGTTTGGGCTTGGTGCGCGCCGCATAACGCACGACGCGACCAAGATCGCGCAGCGCCTTGTTGTCCAGTTCAGACGAGGCCGGGGCAAAACGGAACGTCGTTGACAGGCGCGATGAGCGCATTGCATCGACGACAAAATTGCGAAGCTTGTCCGAAGAAAGCTCAGACGTTGCGGTCTCAACAGCGGCAAGAACCCGGTCGCGCCCCTGCCCGCTTGTCTCTTCCGTGACCGACAGGCTGATCAGCCCGGCCTTAGAGACCAGATCGTCCAGCTCCGGCGCGTCAAGATAGTTGACAAACTCACCCGTCAGCCCGTCCGGCGTCTGCAAGCTGTAAGCGGTGATACGGTTTTGCAGCGTGTATTCTTCAGCGGCGGATATTGAACTCACTCGGCTCAATCACCATGCCGCATTCATTCTCGATCGCAATCGGGTGGGTGCCGCGCACGCTTGAATAGCTGACAACACCAATCGCAGTCGGGTCCTTTTCGACACTTGCCGTCAGTTCCCGATTGGACTGCACGGTCTTGGCGGTTTCGCTCAGGGTCAGGCCAAGTGGCTGCATCAGCAATGTCTCGACATGGGCGGCAACATCGGTGCCGCGACCAAAACCATAAACGGTGATCGGAAGATCCGGGCCGCCAAGGTCGGACCAGTTGGAAATCTGCCCGGCCATGACCGCAGCAATCTGTTCGACCGACATCGAGGCAACCGGATTGTCCGGATGTGTCACAACCACATAGCCATCGACGGCCACAACGCGCTCTTGTTCAAAGGCGCGAAGATTGCCGCCGCCTGACGCACGGACGGTTTGGGAAGTGGCGTCATCGACCGGCGTTTCGCTCAGGATGATTGACGCGGTGCCATTGGCAAGCATCGCGAAAGCCTCATTGCCGCCCGCCGGTTCCACGGCGATCCGCGATACTGCATCGCCGGAATCGTCATTGAACTGGATCTCAAACGGGCGCTTGGTCGCCGCTTCGCCCTGGCTTGTATTGTCGGCATCAAGCGACATCCCTGATGTGCTCAGCAGCCGGACATTCATTTCCTGACGGGCCGCAAAACCTTCTGCCAACAGCGGCAAAATGACATCGGCCATCTGGCCCGGTGCTGCTATGGTCAAGTCGGTCTTGCCGTCAATCGCGACTGGGCAGGCGGCACCTTTGCAGGTGACCTCATCCTTGTCGAAGCTCACAACCCCGATATTCGTCTCGACGGTAAATTTCTTGTTCGCGGCAGAGATCAGCTTGCCAGACACACGAAGGCTGCCGTCTTTCCCGATCAACTCGACCGCCTGCGCATGAGCTTCAGGCGCAAAGCCAGTCGCTGCGATGGCCATGGCGCACAAAGTGCGGGTAATTCGAGGGCTGATCATAATTCTAGTCACCACTTCATTTGGGTAAGGGCGGGCTGGTCCGCCTTGCGGACTTCCCCGCGGGAACGGCCGGCGATGACTTCAATCATCGCCGGCCATTGATCCTTAGCTCTTGACCCAGATTTCCACCCGGCGGTTGGTCGCCCGTCCATGCGGATTGGTGTTGCATGCGACCGGCTCCAACTCACCAAAGCCCTTTGCCTTGACGTCAACCCCGTCCAACTCGCCGCCGGACGCAGCGTTCAGCAGATCTTGCATAACGGCCGCGGCTCGTTCCTGCGATATCAGCAGGTTGGGATCGAACGGCCCCTTGTCGTCGGTGAACCCGACCACGATCACTTCGCTTGGCTTGTGATCACGCAGATAGTTCACCGCCCGCACCAGGTCGCGCTGACCCTTGTTGTCAAGCGCCGAAGAGCCCGGCGCGAAGCGGAAGGTCGTCGACATACGTGCATGGGTATTCATCGTCTTCAGAAGGTCTTCGACGATCTCGGTTTCAAACTCGTTGTTGCCTTCTTCAAGCTCGGCAGCCAGACGTTTGATCGCGCGCTCTTGCGGATCGGTGACGACCGAAAGGTCAACATAGCCCGCTTTGGCGACAAGGCCATCAAGATCACCGGATTCGAGATAGTTCACGAATTCGCTGCCATATCCGCCATGGTTGCGGACGTGGAACCGACGGGGGGTGTTCACCGGACATTCTTCGAAAAGAGCGGCGAACGTATCGCGCGCAATGCCAAGATGATGCTTGGGCCTTGTGCGGGCGGCACTGTGCGCCTGTCTGAGGTCGATGGGCCGCTGGTAGTAAGCGAGGGGATAGAAACCGGTCTGAGCCTTCTCAGCGGCCTTCTGCGCGGGCCTGCGACGGTTTGGGCTGCCCTTTCAACGTCTGGACTAAAATCTCTGGCATTGCCCCTGAAACCCGGACGTTTGACAATCGCCAGCGACGGCGACCAGCCGGGGCGCGAGGCCGCGTCTGCGCTGGCATCACGGGCCGAGGCGCTGGGCTGGCGAGTGTCACTCTTGCCCGCGCCGGATAGGCGGGACTGGAATGACGTTCTTGCCTTGAAGGGCGGTGCCGCATGAACATGCACCTGCAAGAAACGCCATTTTTAGGTGAAGGACCGCAGCCGCTCTTGCGCGCCATATCCCCCGCTAGTGCAGACTATCCCGTAACAGCGCTGGGGCCTCTGGCTGAGGCGGTGCGGGCGGTGCAGGGCATGACCTTGGCCCCTATCGCAATCCCGGCGCAATCGGCGCTGGCCGTGGCATCTTTGGCGGTGCAGGGCTTTGC
>JBAUHP010000483.1:0-5805 GCA_049680345.1 Albidovulum sp.
ATGGTGATGGCGCGGGCCGTGGCCGATTTGCGGATGACCTGACGGTGCACCTGGCTTTCTGGCGGCACGTCAATCACGACATCGCCCATGACCATGGCCTGACAGCCCAAACGACGCCCATCAATCAGACCGCGAATGCGCTTGTAGCGGTCTTCCACCGAATTCCATTCCGACAGCGCATCGTCCTTGACCGTCACGCCATGTTTGGAAAATTCACCATAGCCCGGTGATATCTGACATTTGGAACAGATCCCGCGCCCGCCGCAGACCGAATCCAGATCAACACCCAATTGCCGAGCAGCCGTCAGAACCGGGGTTCCCAGCGCGAAATGCCCGCGCTTGCCCGAAGGCGTGAAAATGACGAGGGCTTCATTGGTCATGGCGGTCTCCGGGCATCTGGTTACTAAAGTTTATTAGGGCATGAAGCGTCTGGGATATTCGCTGTCTGCGGCAGATTACGGTTAATCTACGCCAGTCGCCTAGGTGGCCGCGCTGATTACCAGGCAAAACGGGGGTAATTGTTTGAAATGGTGGCTTTTCGACACAAGAGCCAGCGGCAGGCTTTATTGGCGCATACGTGCCTTGGACATGGGTCTTGGCCGGAATACGCAAATCACCGCCGACTAAAAACAGACGGCGGTGACCCGTGTCGAAAAATGGATTGTTCGTTGCGTCAGCCTGTCAGTAGCTTCGGATCAGGCCGACCAAACGCCCCTGAACCTTCACCTGATCTTCTGGCAGCACCCGGGTTTCATAGGCCGGATTTGCCGCCTCCAGTGCTATCATGCTGCCTTTGCGGCGAAAGCGCTTCAGCGTTGCTTCATAACCTTCAACCAGTGCGACCACGATATCACCGTTATCGGCGGTGGATTGTTCGCGGATCACCACGACATCGCCATCGTTGATCCCGGCGTCAATCATTGAATCGCCCTTAACTTCAAGCGCGTAATGCTGTCCGCGCCCTGCAAGCATGGAGCCCGGAACCGCTACATGATGCGACACTTCCGAAATCGCCTCAATCGGTACACCGGCGGCGATCCGGCCCATGACCGGCAATTCAACGGCGTCCACGGCCACCTGAATAGCTCCGGCGGGCGGATCACTGCGATCGCCGTCGATCACCCGCGGGTTGAACCCACGTTTTTCCATTGCATCGGGCAGTTTGATGATTTCAATCGCACGCGCACGGTGCGCAAGGCGGCGGATAAACCCGCGTTCCTCAAGTGCTGTGATCAGCCTGTGGATGCCGGATTTTGAGCGTAGATCCAGCGCGTCCTTCATTTCGTCGAATGAAGGCGGCATGCCGTCGCGTGCCACGCGTTTTTGGATGAAATCAAGAAGTTCCAATTGCTTGCGGGTCAGCATTGTGCCTGTTTCCTTTTGCCGTAAGCCTATATGTTCTTCTCGTGTTCTATCCCTGTTCCCTATTTGTGTCAAGAAAGTTGCGGCTTTCGTCCTGTTATTGCGCCAAAGCCACGGGTTCGGTCAGATCGCCGAGGGGGGTGCACCGGCTAATTAACGGACGGATGGGATCAGATCGGCAGGTAATCGACAATGGTTCCGGCCGCGCGGGGGCCGTCGCCCAATGGGCGGATCAGCAAGGCATCGGCTTGCGACAGGATCGACAAAAGGGCCGAGTCCTGACGATCAAAGGGGGTGATTTGCGTCATATCGGCACCTTGGCTTAGGCGCGCACGCATATAATGGGTGCGCGGGCCGGTGGCATCCACCGCTGTCGTCAGCCTGGCTTTGCGGATGTCATGCTGGCCGGGCAGCCCTTGCAAATGGGCAAGCATCGGCACCAAGAAAAGATGCGCGCAGACGATGGACGACACCGGATTGCCCGGCAGACCAAGCAAGACCGAATGCCCAAGCCGCCCCACCATCAAAGGTTTGCCCGGCCGCATCGAGATTTTCCAAAACGCTCGCTCCATGCCCATGTCGTGCGCGACTTTGCCGACAAGGTCGTGGTCACCAACCGAAGCACCACCGCTGGTCACGATGATATCGGCGCGGGCTGCAAGCGCGAAGGCAAAGCGCAAAGAGGCTTCATTGTCGCGGGTGATTGGCAGCATCCGCACTTTGGCGCCCGCCGCTTCGGCCAATGCGGCGATGCCGTAAGAGTTCGAGGCGATGATCTGGTCCGGGCCGGGTGTGTCGCCCGGGCTGACCAGCTCATCCCCAGTGGCCATGATCGCCACCTCGGGCCGTTTGGCCACGGGCAGTGCGGCGATGTTCATCGAGGCCAGCAGGGCCACGTCAGCGGGCCGCAGCCGGCGCGGTGCCGTCAACCGGTCGCCTGCCTTGAAATCCTGGCCTGCCGGGCGGATGTGGCGGCTTTGTTCCAACCGTTCGCCCAAGGTGATTGTGGTGTCTTGGCGGGTTACATCTTCTTGCAAGATCACCCGCTCTGCCCCCTTTGGCACCGGCGCGCCGGTGAAGATACGCGCGCATTGGCCCGGCCCGATCTGGCCGCCAAAGCCGTGGCCTGCACTTGCCTCGCCGACCACTTGCAGAGTCTTGCCGCTTTGATGATCCGCCTCGCGGATTGCATAGCCGTCCATGGCCGAGGCCGCGAAGGGTGGTTGCGTCAGGCTGGTTACCGCATCTTGGGCCATTACCCGGCCATGGGCGGCGCGCAAAGGCACCATCTGGGTGCCAAGCGGCGGGCAAAGCGCCAGCGTGCGTGCCAGCGCCTCGTCCACAGATATCACAGCGACGCCTCGTAACGTCCTGATTTTCCGCCATCTTTCAAGACAAGGTGAATATTCTCAATCCGCATGGATTTTTCAGCGGCCTTGAGCATGTCATAAACGGTCAAGGCGGCGACCGAGGCTGCGGTAAGCGCCTCCATCTCGACCCCGGTTTGGCCGTTGGTCTTGACCGTGGCCACGATCTTGATGCCGGGGATATCTGCATCCGGGGTCAGATCAACCGCCACTTTGGTGATCGCCAAAGGGTGGCAAAGCGGGATGAGATCAGCGGTTTTCTTGGCCGCCATGATGCCTGCAAGCCGCGCCACACCCAAGACATCGCCCTTCTTGGCGCGCCCTTCGGTGACCAGCGCCAAAGTTTCCGGGCGCATCACAACCAGTGCCTGGGCCACGGCCATACGGTTGGTTGCATCCTTGTCCGACACATCGACCATTGCCGCATTCCCCTCGGCATCGAAATGGGTGAGCGGCATATCAGGCCTCCAGCGGTTGGGCCAAGATGGCACGGGTTGCAGCGGCGACATCGTCCTGGCGCATCAGGCTTTCGCCGATCAAGAAACTTCGCGCGCCCAGATGGGCCATATCGGCCAGATCGGCGGGTGTGAAAAGGCCGCTTTCACAGACCAGCATCCGTCCTTCGGGAAGCTGGGGGGCAAGCTTGCGGGTTGTATCAAGAGTAACCTCGAAGGTCTTGAGATTGCGGTTGTTTACGCCGATCATGGGCGATGCAAGCCGCAGCGCGCGCGCCATCTCAGCCTCATCATGAACTTCGATCAAAACATCCATGCCCCAGTGAAGGGCTGCTGCTTCCAGCTCGGCGGCAAGATCGTCGCTGACCGAGGCGAGAATGATCAAGATGCAATCGGCGCCCCAGGCCCGCGCTTCGGCCACCTGATAGGTGTCATAGAGGAAATCCTTGCGCAAAACCGGCAAGGATACGGCGGCGCGGGCGGCCATCAAATACCCGGGCGCGCCTTGAAAGGACGGGCCGTCGGTCAGGACCGAAAGGCAGGTGGCGCCGCCCGCCGCATAGGCCTGCGCCAAGGCTGGCGGGTCGAAATCGGCGCGGATCAGGCCTTTTGACGGGCTGGCTTTCTTGATCTCGGCGATCAGGCCATAGCCCTTCGTCCCGGCCGCTTTCAGGGCGTCATAAAAGCCACGCGGGGCTGGGGCCGCATGCGCGGCGTCCTCAACCTGCGACAGGCTGCGGGCGGCTTTTGCGGCGGCGATTTCTTCAAGCTTGTAGGCTTTGATCTTGTCAAGAATATCCATGCCACCCTCATAATACCGCGCGGCGGCTAAGGAAAGTGCCTTGGGCTTTGATGGTGCATGCCCTTGGCAAAGTTCTTAGTCCGCTATGCCCATTCAATCGGGCGCGCGCCCCGCGCGCCCAGCCATTCATTGATCCGGCTAAAAGGGCGCGATCCGAAAAAGCCGCGACGCGCCGATAGGGGCGACGGATGGGCGGTTTTGATGATCAGATGGTCACCCGGACAGATATGAGGACCAAGGCTTTGGGCATGGGCCCCCCAAAGCAAAAAGGCGCAGGGGCGGGCCGAGGTTTCTGCCAAGGCTTCGGCGGCAAGCTTTTGCCAGCCAAGCCGGGCGTGACCGCCCGCATCGCCAGACGGCACCGTCAAACAGGTGTTCAGCAACAACACCCCCTGTCTGGCCCAGGGGCGCAGATCGCCATTTGCCGGAAACTTGCCAAGATCGCCTTCCATCTCTTTGAATATATTTGACAATGATCGGGGTAGGGGGCGGGTTTCAGGGGTGACGGAAAAGGCCAGCCCATGGGCATGGCCGGGGGTTGGATAGGGGTCTTGCCCCAAGATTACAACCTGCACCCGGTCGGGTGGCGTCAGATCCAGCGCGGTGAAGCGCTGACCTTCGGGCGGAAGCACGGTTGATGGATCAGCATTGATGGCGCTGGCAATATGCGGCCAATCGGTCTGGAAAAACCGCAAATGCCGCCAAGCGTCAGGTACCGCATCAGGCAAGTGTCGTGATCCGCGCCAAGGCTTCGATCTTGCCCAGTGCGGCACCTGAATCGATGCTTCGCGCTGCGATTTCAACGCCTTCCGGCAAAGTCTTGACCTTATCCGCAATCATCAGGGCCGCTGCCGAATTGAACAAGACAGCGTCGCGGTAAGCGCCCTTTGCGCCCGAGAGCAACGCCCTGAAAGCCACGCCGTTTTCTTCCGGGCTGCCGCCCATGATGGCCTCGAACGGATGAACCGGCAGGCCCGCATCATCGGGGTGCAGTTCAAATTCGCGCACCGCACCCTCTTCCAGCGCGGCGACCCAGGTTGAACCGGCGATCGAGATTTCATCCGTGCCATCGGCACCGTGCACCAGCCAGGCCTTTTGCGACCCCAAGGCCAACAGCGTTTCGGCCATGGGGCGTATCCAGTCCTTGGCAAAGGCACCTGTCAACTGGCGTTTGACTCCGGCGGGGTTGGTGAGCGGCCCCAGCAGGTTGAAGATGGTGCGGGTTCCAAGCTCTGCCCGGGTTGGCATGACATGGCGGATCGCGGGGTGATGCATCGGTGCCATCATGAAGGCAATGCCGACCTCTTTAATCGCCTTTTCAACAAGTTCCGGGCCAATCATCACGTTGATACCCAGCTGTCCAAGCGCATCAGCCGCGCCCGATTTTGACGACAGGTTGCGGTTCCCGTGTTTGGCGACGACCACGCCCGCGCCGGCCACCACAAAGGCGGTTGCGGTCGAGATGTTCAGCGTGCCTTTGCCGTCACCACCGGTGCCCACAATATCCATCGCACCTTGCGGCGCTTGCACCGCGTGGCACTTGGCGCGCATCACGCGCGCGGCGGCGGCGATTTCATCGACGGTTTCGCCGCGGGTCCGCAGGGCCATCAGCAAACCGCCGATCTGGCTTGGGGTCGCGGCACCGCTGAACAACGTCTCAAAGGCGGTTTCGGCCTCGGCTGTGGTCAAGGGGCGGTCCGCGGCGATGCCGATCAAGGGGCGCAGATCGTCGCTCATGCGGGCGCTCCCAACGGGACATTGGCGGAAATCAGGAAATTGCGAAGCATTTGATGCCCGTGTTCAGAGGCAATGCTTTCGG
>JBAUHP010000484.1:0-1908 GCA_049680345.1 Albidovulum sp.
TGCCCGCGATCCTCGATATCTCGATCTATATGTTCGTCAATGCGATGACGACGGTATCGGCGGTTGTGTTCATCTATTCGACCCATACGGCGCTGGCCTCGGTCGCGGTGCTGAACATGGATGATGCCGGTGATATCGCACCCGCAGCGGCCATGGGGATGATGATCTTTTACACCAACGCGGGCGCACGGCTGCTGCACCTTTTCGCCTCGCGCCGGATATTGAGGAAAACCCAGGCCTGGCGCGTGCAGTAGACCTGATAGGTGATCTGGGGTGGTTTTGGCGGCAATGCGGATCGCCACGCCACCACCGAACGCTTTAGTAACATCTTGTTAATGCTACACAAACCTTCCCCGCGGGGAAGGTTTCGCGCCCGCCACCCCGTGTCCGGCAGCCATAGGTGCTTCGCGGTTGAAGCCCGAACGCCTTAGCCTGCAGGAACATCCGCCGTTGGTTTCGTGCGAAGCTCGGCAATCGGTTCAAGCAAGCTTGCACCGGCGATCAAGACAACCCCAAGCGTTTCGCGGATGCCAAACGGCTCTCCCGCCAGCAAGGCCACCGAGATTGAACCGACGACGATTTCGGTCATGAACAACAGCCCCACAATGCCGGGGTTCAAAAACTTGGGGCCCCAAAGCGAGGCGAGGGAACCGGGCAAGATCAACAGCACCATGAATGTCAAAAGCAGCGGCATGGCGGGCATCGCCTGCGCCGGGCTGGGCATATGGGTCGGCGCCACCAAAAGCGCCGCAGCCCCCGCGAATATCACCGACCACAGGAAAAAACCGACGGTCATTTCGATCGCTGAATTGCGATCGTCCATCCGCAACCGAACCATCGCGATGGCCCAAAGAATACCGCCGCCAAGGCCCATCCAGTCGCCACTATTTTGCGGAACCGGAAAGCGCGCACCCAGCCCGAAAATCGTCAGCATCCCGAATATCGCCAACACCATCGCGACAATGCGCATTGGTGTGATGGCATCCTTCAATATGATGCGGGCAAGGATCGTGCCCCAAACCGGCGTGAGGTAAAACAGCAGCATTGCCCGGACAACATCGGTGTAGACAATCGCGGCCGAATACAGCAGCAGCGCGCCCCCCGACACCATAGCCGTCAATTGCAAGTCAAGCCCGCCTCGTTTGACATGCTGCCACCGCCACAACAAGACCGGGGTCAGAAACAATGTCGGCACCAGAAAATAGACGACAGTGATCCAAAGGCCGTGCAGGCCCGCCTCTTCCAAGGCCCGCAGCGGTATCCAGAACAGCCCCCAGACAGCCCCCGCATAAAGGCATGCCAACTTCGCGCGGAACTCTATGGATGAGGTCAAAGCAGGCCTGCGGGCAATTTGGGTTTTTTATACTGCTGCACCGGCGCCTCTGGATCGTCTTCTTGCTTCAATAAAACCTACCCTTGGCATCTTCACCAATGATGATTAGCCCGAAAAGCCCCGGAAGGGAATTTGATTATATCATTGTCGGCGCGGGGTCAGCGGGTTGCGGTTTGTTGATGCCGCGGTCATGATCGCCCCGCTTCCCCATTGCAATGCAAGGCACATCCGGGGAGTATTGCTAAGTGAATGAACGTCTGGCTGCCCTCTTTTGGCCGACACGACCATAGTCGCAATTGCGCAGGTGGCGCATTGTGACAGTGAAGCACAAACAGGAAACAACTTGCCATGGCACTTTTGACGATTGGCACTTGGTATCTTTATGCAGGGGCGGCTGTTGCGGCTTGGTTCTTGCTCTTCGCTGTGGGCCGGTTGGACAGCAATGCTAAAGGGGCGTGGGTCTTTCGCCCGCTGCTTATCCCCGGGGTTCTTTTGATCTGGCCCTTGGTGATCTGGCGCTATGCGGTCTTGCGGCGCGGCGAAGAACGGCTTGATCGCCACCTTATGCCGCGCGC
>JBAUHP010000485.1:0-5824 GCA_049680345.1 Albidovulum sp.
GACGGCGGCGACGGGTCCGGCGGCACTGCGCAAACGCTTGTCGGGGTAGGGGATGAAGGCGCGGCGGGCCATGTCAGGCCCGCGCCCGGTCGCGCTTCAGCTTTTCCATCTTGCGGGTGATCAACTGGCGCTTCAGCGGTGAGAGATAATCAATGAACAATTTGCCGTCCAGATGGTCGATCTCATGCTGCGCACAAGTCGCCCAAAGCCCGGCAAACTGTTCTTCATGGGCTGTGCCATCCAGCCCCAGCCATGCTACCTTCACCTCGGCTGGCCGCTCTATTTCCGCATAATGCTCGGGGATCGACAGGCAGCCTTCCTCATAAGTGTTACGCTCTTCCGAGGCCCAGGTGATGACCGGGTTCATCAACACCATCGGGCGCGCGGCGACCTCGGGGTCTTTGACGCAGTCCATCACGAAGATGCGCTTCATCACCCCAACTTGCGGCCCCGCAAGGCCCACACCGGGGGCGGCATACATGGTTTCCAACATATCAGCGGCAACAGCGCGCAGATCGTCCGTGACCTCGGTTACAAGGTCACAGGGTTTTTTCAGCCTGGGATCAGGATGCATCAAGATGTCGCGAATGCTCATGGCCCCGATTTAGGCCAAGCTTTGACGTTTCGCAATGGCAGCCATGCGGGCAATTTGCATCGCTTATTCGCTTTGGCCACCTTGCACCATCCTTAGTTGTGCACGAAACTGCGGCCAAACCAATCGGAGCGAACATGAGCGACCTTACCCCAGACTTTGACCGCATCCCGGACTTTGACCGTATCATCGACCGGCGCGGCACCCATTGCGACAAATGGGATATGATGGAGGCGCGTTTTGGCGTCAAAGCCGATGATGGCCTGGCAATGTGGGTGGCCGATATGGATTTCGCACCGCCCGCGGCAGTGCAGGCGGCGGTCGAAAAGATGGCCAGTCACGGCGTCTACGGCTATTTCGGCGATGATCGCGCCTATCTGGAAGCGATCTGTTGGTGGATGCAGAACCGACATGGCTGGGCGGTCGATCCTGCATGGATCTTCACCACCCCCGGCTTGGTCAATGGTACGGCCATGTGTGTTGATACATTTACTGCGCCGGGCGACGGCGTGGTGCTGATGACCCCGGTTTATCACGCCTTCGCGCGGGTCATCAAAGCCGCAGGGCGGCAGGTGGTCGAATGTCGATTGGCCAATGAAAATGGCCGCTACAAGCTCGACATTGCGAATTGGGACGCCCAGATGACCGGGGCTGAGAAGATGCTGGTCCTGTGTTCGCCGCATAATCCCGGCGGCCGGGTCTGGACCAAGGAAGAACTGCGCGCCATTGCTGCATTTTGCATACGCCACGACCTTGTGCTGGTCTCGGATGAGATCCATCATGATCTGGTTTTTGCAGGCCATGACCATCACGTAATGGCCAATGCCGCCCCCGATTGCATTGACCGGTTGGTGATGATGACTGCCCCCACCAAGACCTTCAACATCGCGGGGGCCCATACAGGCCATGTCATTATCCAAGACGAGGGTCTGCGCGCCAGATTCGCGGGTCGGATGTCTGCGCTTGGGATGTCGCCCAACAGCTTTGGCCTGCATATGACCACCGCCGCCTATTCGCCGGACGGGGCGCTTTGGGTGGATCACCTCATGGCTTACCTTGAAGGCAACCGCGCGGTCATGGATGCCGGTCTTAATGCCATCCCCGGCGTCACCTCGATGCCGCTTGAAGCCACCTATCTTGCCTGGGCCGATTTTGCCGGCACTGGAATGACGCGCGCTGAATTCACCGCCCGCGTTGAAAAGGATGCACGCATCTGCGCCAATCACGGGCCAAGTTTCGGGGCCGGTGGCGAAACCTACCTGCGCTTCAACATCGCCACCCCGCGCGCGCGGGTCATTGAGGCGGTTGAGCGTTTGCAAAAGGCATTCGGCGATTTGCAATGAGGATGGCGGCGGGGCTTATCGTGCGCGGTTCACCCGCAATCAGTTAGGCCCAACCAGCGTCGCACCTCAATTGCGCGGCAGATAGCCGACGGGTGCCTTGTCGCTGCGCTCGTAATCAAGTGCCGGGCGGTCGCGTACGGTTGTTTCGCGCTTCATCTTGCAGATCAATTCACCAGCCTCCACATCCGAGGCGATGATCAGGCATTGCGACACATGCCGCGCCCCTTCGAAAACATCCACCAGCCCTCGCAGATGGCTGACTTCGTCGGCATCAAGAACGAACCCGTCGGGCAATAATTTCAAGATCGGATAAGTGTCTTCGCCAGTCATCACTCTTAACCGCGAGCGTTGACGCAAGCCACGTTTGCGGGCGGCTTCAAATTCACTTCGGATCTCGCGTGACAAAAACTCGGTCATAGCAATTCCCTTCCCATACCCCCGAGTGTGCGGCGAAAAATTCACAAAACAAGTAATGGATTCCGTAATTCGCCCTGTTGAAAGGAAATATTGTCAAAAAAGAGCTATTGTTTCGTGAATTTTGCGGAAAACAAGGATGAACGGCGCGTCCGGCAGCAAAGCGGCCGGCTGTTCAACCGCAAGAGCCGTAATGCTCAACCATCGCCGTAAGATCCTCGGGGCGCGTGCCAATTGGTATGAAAGCGCACGCGTTGGACACATGCTGAAAGATCGACCCATCCGAAAAGAACGTCGAATTGGTAACGAAAATCACTTTGGTGTCGGGGTGGCGGTAGCTGACATAATCCGCAACGGCCAGCGCACTGCCGCCTTTCACGATCAGATTGATCACGATGACCGCGAAATCTTGACTCGACAAGATATCGACTGCCTCTTCTTGGCTCATAACCAATTCAACCGTGGCGCCCGCCCTCAGCAAATGCCGCTGCCATAGCCAGCCGATATCCGCATCGCTTTCGACGATCAGCACCCGCAGGCTGGGCGGTTTCATATGAATATTCCCCCAAAATGCGACGCCCGCAGCATGACCTTGCGCAGCCGGTATGACCGCCGTGGCAAGTGTAATTCACTGCTTGCCTTCCGGGGGGAAATTTTCAACTGTTGAGCGGCAAATTGCCTGCAGATATTAATTGCTGCAATGGGAGAGTGTTATGCGGTCTATTTCAGCGCTTTGTGGCGCCATTCTTGCTTTTACCTTGTCTGTGGCGTCGGCCGAGGCGCAATGCGGCGGCGGTTTTAACGATTTCGTCCGGGGGCTGGGTGCCGAAGCGCAGGCAAAGGGCTATGACGCCGGGCAGGTAGGGCGTTTTTTCGCCAATGCCCGTCAAGACAAGAAGGTTTTGCAAGCCGACCGCGCCCAAGGCATTTTCAAGAAGAACTTTCTGGAGTTTTCGCAATCCGTCATCTCCAAAAACCGTCTTGATCATGGCCGCGCCAATGCCAAGAAATACAGCAAGACCTTTGGGCGTATCCAATCCGAATTTGGCGTCTCTCCGGGGGTCTTGATGGCGTTTTGGGCGTTGGAAACCGATTACGGCGCAGTGCAGGGCGATTTCAACACCCTCAATGCCTTGGTGACCCTGGCCCATGATTGCCGCCGCCCCGAGCTTTTTCGCCCTCAGATTTTCGCGGCATTAGAGCTTTATACACGCGGCGATTTTGACCCCGACCGCACCAAGGGCGCTTGGGCCGGTGAAATCGGTCAGGTGCAGATGCTGCCCGAGGATCTGTTGCGCAATGGGGCCGATGGTGATGGCGACGGTCATGTTGATGTCAAAGGCTCCTCGCCCGACGCGCTTTTGTCTGGGGCGCATATGCTTAGGGGGTTTGGCTGGCGCGCGAATGAACCTTGGCTGCAAGAAATCATTGTACCCAAGGGGCTTGATTGGGGTCTGACCGGCCTAAACCACAGCCTGCCGATATCGGATTGGAAAGCGCGGGGCGTCAAGGCCCGCAACGGGACGCTGGGCCGGGGCGAAGGCTCGGTTTTGCTGCCGATGGGGCGCTATGGCCCTGCCTTTATGGCCTATCCGAATTTCCGGATCTATTTTGATTGGAACAAAAGCTTCGTCTATGTGACGACGGCGGCCTATTTCGCCACCCGGCTTGATGGCGCACCGCCCTATAATGCGGGAAACCCCGAGCCGGGGCTTTCGGTCAACAACATGAAAAGGTTGCAAGAAAAGCTTGCGGCACGTGGATATGACATGGGCAAGATCGACGGGATACTTGGCGAAAAAACCCGTGCGGCGGTGCAAAAGGAACAGAAGCGACTTGGTCTGCCAGCCGATGCTTGGCCAACTGCGGCCCTACTTGGGGCGTTATAGCCGGGGTGTGACCGCCTTCTTGCCTCGCCAAACCCAGAAAGATGGCATTTGGGCTTGATGCGCCGCGTGGTTTTTGGGAGCTTGGCTCAGGAAATTTGATCATCTTAACACAAGGCCGCGCCAATGACGCCATCCATGATCCTGACCAATGCCCGTATTCTTACCATGGATCCCGCATCCCCACGCGCCGAGGCGATAGCGCTTGCAGGTGACCGGATTGCCGCGATCGGTACTTGCAAAGAGATTGAGGCCTTGGCAGGCCCGGCCACTGAAGTCATTGATTGCAAAGCCGCCACGCTTTTACCGGGTTTTGTTGAAAGCCACCTGCATCTGGTTTTGGGCGGGGCCGAGCTTGCGCATCTGCAGCTGACCCATATCGATGGCGCCGACGCCCTTGCCCGGGCATTTCGTGACTTTGCCATGCGTCACCCCGACCGCCCGCTTTTGATGGCGCAAGGCGGCGATTACGCGATGCTTGACCATCCGATGACGCGCCATGACCTTGACGCCATCATCGCGGATCGCCCCATCGCGATTACGGCGCATGATCATCATACCGTTTGGGCCAATACCGCAGCCCTGACCGCAGCAGGCATCTTGCACGGCGCCAAAACCCCGCATGGGCACGAGGTGGTGATGGCCCCCGACGGCACCGCCACCGGTGAGCTGCGCGAGTTTGAGGCCTTCGCGCCCATCATCGCCTTGGGGGGCGAGGAACGCCTGAACCTTGGCATCGCGACGGGGGCGGAACCGTCGCCCTGGCCAACCGAGGCCGAACAGGCGGTTGATCGCGCCAAGGCGGCAGCCGGACTTGCGCATTGCGCCCGTCACGGCATCACCTCGATGGTGAATATGGATGGCAACCGCTACACGCTGGAGCTTTTGCGCGGCTTGCAGGGCGAAGGCAAGCTTTGCGCCCGCGTCAAGGTGCCGTTCCATTTCAAACCGCATATGGATCTGGCCGAGCTTGACCGCGCCGAGGAAATGACCCGCGATTTTGCCGATGAATGGCTGTGTTCGGGTTTCGTCAAATTCTTCATGGACGGCGTCATAGACAGCCGCACCGCCTATATGCTGAACGATTACCCCGGCCAGCCCGGCCATCGGTCCGCGCCTTTGTTCCCCGGCCCGCGCTTTGATGAGATCGCCACCGAGGTGGACCGGCGCGGCCTTCAGATTGCGGTGCATGCCATCGGGGATGGGGCGGTGCGCAGCACGATCGACGGATATGAGGCCGCAGCCCGCGCCAATGGCGCGCGTGACAGCCGCCACCGGATTGAGCATATCGAGCTGATCGACGAAGCCGATATTCCGCGTCTTGGGGCGCTTGGTATCACCGCGTCGCTTCAGCCGCCGCATGCGCCGGGGGCTATGGATTTTGCCGTCGAACCGACAATGAGTGAGGTGGTCGGCAAGGGCCGCTGGAAGGATGCCTTCCTTTGGAAAAGCCTGAAGGACCAAGGTGCGGCCATCGCCTATGCCTCGGACTGGCCGGTCACCGATGTATCGGTCTTGCGCGGCATTCAAGCGGCGCTGACCAGGGCCCCGTTCGAGGGCGCGCAAGATCAGCGCTTGTCGCTGCATGA
>JBAUHP010000486.1:0-25930 GCA_049680345.1 Albidovulum sp.
CTCAGCTTTTCGGCCAGCATGATGGTTGGGGCATTGGTGTTGCCGTTGGTGACAAACGGCATGATCGACGCATCCACAACCCGAAGCCCGGACAGTCCGTGCACCCGCCCAGAAGCATCGACAACGGCCCCTTTGTCAGCTTTGTCCCCCATCCGCGCGGTACAAGACAGATGCCACTGTGTTGTCGTATGTGCATTCAGAAGTGGGTCAAGGTCTGCGTCCGAAAGCTTGGTACTGCCCGGAAAAATCTCATCGCCCTTGAGGTCTGAGAAGGCGGGCTGTTCAACGATTTCACGCACCAGCCGAATACCTTTGCGCATAAGCTCGCGGTCTCGGGTATCTTTGAGGTAATTCACCAGAATGCGCGGCGGGGCCGCCGGATCAGCGGAGCGCAGCTCAATACTGCCCCGACTATGCGCGCGCATCAGGCCGACATGGATCTGGAATGCATGTTCCTGGAGCGGTTCCCAGGTCGCATCATCCACGGCGATGGGTGAAATGATGATTTGCAGATCGGGGTATTCCACCCCCGGACCAGAGCGGATACACCCGACCGCTTCGAACAGATTGGACGCCACAATGCCGCGCCGGGTCAGCAGCCATTGCACGCCTGCGGCGAGTTTCGCCAAAGGCCGCGACTTGGGCCAAAAGGAAACGGGCTGTTTGCATTTGAATTTCAACACGAAATCCGGGTGGTCGTTCAGGTTTTGGCCAACACCGGGCAGGTCGTGAAGTACGTCAATGCCCATGTCCTGCAAATGGCCAGCAGGGCCGATGCCCGACAGCATCAGGATATGAGGCGAGCCGACCGCGCCGGCGCTCAGGATGACTTCCTTTTGGGCATGGGCGGTGGCGGAATTGCCATGACGGTCCTTATAGGCGACTCCGGTGGCCCTGGTTCCGTCAAAAACCAGATGCTGCACCTGTGCCCGCGTCAGGATTGAAAGATTGGGCCGGTTGCGTGCAGGATCAAGGTAGGCGCGTGCGGTGCTCCAGCGTTCGCCTTTGAACACAGTGCGGTCCGAGACGCCAAACCCTTCCTGACAATGTCCGCTGACATCGTCGCTGGAGGGGTATCCTGCCTCCTCACCGGCCTTGAGAAAGGCCAGAGTCAGTGGATCTTCGGGTCGGGCACGGTGCACATGCATCGGGCCGTCATCGCCGCGAAACGCATCCGCGCCGCCGCCATAATTCTCCATCCGTTTGAAATAGGGCAGCACGTCGGCGTAGCCCCAGCCCTGACATCCCGCCTGCTGCCAGCCTTCGTAGTCCAGCGCGTGGCCACGGATGAACACCATGCCGTTGATCGACGAAGATCCGCCAAGGGTTTTGCCTCTGTCATGCTGAATTTGCCGGCCGTTCAATTCCGGTTCCGGTTCGCCCTGAAAGGCCCAGTTGTGCCGTGTGCTGTTGAGATTTGACAGAACCGCCGCAGGCATTTTCAGCGACAAGGCGTTGTTTTCCGGCCCCGCTTCGATCAGCAAAACCCGGTTTGATACATCTTCGCTCAGACGGTTTGCCAAAACACATCCGGCTGATCCTGCACCAACGATGATGTAATCGACTTCCATTCCGGGATCCTTTGGTGCTGGCCTGACTTACGCTTGCAGGGCCGTTTTGACAAAACAGGGTTCGCGTGTTTGTTGGGCCATCGTAGTCAGAAACCTACCAATTGACAATATACTTACCAATGGTAAGGTTATTTGAAAATGACATTCATGCAGCGCGCGGCGCGGATGCTGCTGTAATCAGAACAGGGCGTGCATGATCTCCTCCCTTGAAACCAGAGCCAAGTTGGCCTGCCTCTATGCCGGGTGCGTCTGGGGCCTTTTCTGGATACCGCTCAGGGCTTTGACGGATGCTGGGCTGCATGATCTGTGGGTCACAACAGTTTACTTCCTGGTCCCGGCCTGTCTGGTGTTGCCCATCCTGCTGCTCAGGTGGCGCTCTATTTGGCGCGGCGGGGTGAACCTGCAACTGACGGTCATCGCCAGCGGCGCCGCACTGACGCTCTATTCAGCCTCCATCGTCTTCACCGATATCGTGCGCGCTTTGATGCTGTTCTATCTGATGCCAATCTGGAGCATTCTGCTGGCGCGCGTGGTTCTGGGCGAACAGATCACCGCCATTCGCATCGCCGCGATGGGTTTGGCGCTGGCGGGTATGCTTATCTTGTTCGGGCTGGGTGTCAGTTTTCCAGTTCCGCACAATGCGGGTGACTGGATGGGATTGGCGGGGGGCATCTTCTGGGCGATCACCATGGTGCGCATACGCATTCATGAAAGCGAAAATGCCTCCATTGATCTGACCATCGGGTTTTTTGCCTGGGGTCTGATCTTGTCGACTGGCGTGGCGCTCTGTCTGGCGCCGGGACATATCCCGAGCTTTGCGCAAGCGCCCGCAGTCTTGCCATTGCTGGTGCTGTTCATGGTGTTTTTGGTCATTCCGGCCACCTTTGCCTCGCTCTGGGGGCCAAAGTTTCTGAACCCCGGTATAGTCGGGCTTTTGTTCATGACTGAAATTGTGGTTGGTGCGATTTCAGCGGCCCTGCTGGCCGGAGAGCCGTTTGGCTATAGAGAGGCTGTGGGTGTGACCATGATCGCCGGCGCAAGCCTTCTTGAACCGCTGGCTTCCCTGCGCAGGTCGCGTCAAGGCGCCGCGCCCTGAGCCTGAAACGATTTTTCCTTGAAGGCCTTGGACCCAAGCGCGATGGCCGCAATGGTTTCAATCTTTTTGCGGGCCTCTTTGTGTTTTGCCGCGCTGATCTCGTCGTAGGGCAGCAGTTTCGAGACCGCATATTCCATCTGTGATACTGCGCCACTGGCATCAACAGGATCGGGCCGCAGGCCGGCGCGCACCCAGATGCCATCAATCAATATGCCCAGATGGCGCGCGACATGCTCGGCTTCAATCTCGGGCAGAAAGTGTCTGAGTTCGTGCATCAGATTGCTTCGAATGCGTTCATTATTCGCAATCTGCACACGTTGGCAGTTCTCGTTATGCGGTACTTCAGAAATCAGCGACACCCATGCGTGACAGACTCTGCGGTTAAAAATCGTCTCAGAGAAATTGGAAACGATGATCGCCCAAAGCCGTTCGTAGGGGGTTTCAGCATAGCGATACAATTCAACAACGGATTCGCTGAGTAGCGAGTTTGACCGTCGAAACACAGCCTCAAGCAGGGCACTCTTGTCCTTGAAATGGTGCAGCACGACGCCCTTGGAGACCCCGGCGATATCACCCACCTTGTCCAGAGTCGTCCGGCGCAGCCCGTATCGGATTACAGCCTCAAAAGCTGCACGGGACAATTCTGTTCGCCGGATGGAGCGGATGGAGCGGATGGAGCTGGATCGCATGTGGTGCGCACCTCGCTGAAAGGGTGGTGTTCATTCAGGTCAATTCTGTGTGGAAATAGCGCAAGATTCAACCGTTGACATAAAAAACTTTCTAATGGTAAGTTTTTTGGATGCCAATAAAGAAGTGCGAGGTCGGCCAGAACCGCACCCGCGATCACCATAAGGGAGAAACCATGAAAACGATTTTGAAAACAGCGAGTGGCGTTGCGCTCGCCCTGCTAGTTTCGGGCAATGCGGCTTTGGCGGCTGACGTTCCCGAAAACGATGACGTCATCAAGGTCGTCATGAATGATTGGACCGGGCAGCAGGTGTCGACGAAAATTGCCGGCGAGCTGCTTAAGAAGATGGGCTATAACATCGAATATGTCAGCGCCGGTGCGGTGCCACAACATGCCGGGCTGGCGCAAGGCAACCTGCATTTCCAGGCCGAAGTCTGGACCAACAACATCGGCGATCTCTACCCCAAGGCGGTTGAATCCGGTGAAATCGTCGTGCTGGGCGATCTGGGGCTGGAGCCCCGCGAAGGCTGGGTCTATCCGCCCTATATGGAAGAAAAATGCCCGGGGCTGCCCAGCTATAAGGCGCTCTATGATTGTGCGCAGGCTTTTGCCGGGTCTGATACATTTCCCAATGGTCGTCTGATCACCTATCCGGCCGACTGGGGCACGCGGTCGCGCGATATCGTGGCCGGGATTGAATTGCCGTTCAACGCCATTGCCGGCGGCAGCGAAGGGGCCATGATGGCCGAGCTGCAATCGGCCTATGCTGCGGGTGATCCGATCCTAATGATGATCTGGCAGCCGCATTGGATTTTCGCTGATCTAGATCTGAACTGGGTCGAATGGAATCCGGTCGAAGGCGAATGTATCGAGGAATCGCAGACCAAAGACACGGCCTGCGGGTTCCAGCAGGCCAGCGTTGAAAAGGTTGTCTGGGGTGGTTTTGAAGAAAAATGGCCCGCCGCCTACAAGATGCTGTCGCTCTATTCTCAGACCAACGAAGAACAGAATGCCGCGATCCTGGCCGTGGACAATCAGGGCCGTGATATGGACGAGGTCGTTGCCGAATGGCTGGAGAACAACGAGGCCAAATGGCAAGGCTGGATCGACGAGGCGATGAAGTAAGCCCGTTGGTGCATTGCTTTGGATCGGGGCGGATCTTATCGACTGGCCGCCCCGATCACCAAACAAATTTCACTTGCCAGAAATGACTAAGCCGACAACGGTTTCACTAGGCTTGACCAGATCCACATTCTTCAAAATCCCGCCTAGCCCTTTGATCCGGAGCATCGCATGAAGACCCCAACCCGTGACCAAAACGAAGTGAAGCTGTCGTGCCGGAACGTTTGGAAGGTCTACGGTGCGCAGCCCGAACAGTTTTTTGACGGCACTCAGGGCCGCGTTGCAAATGCCCACGGTCACGCCGATACAATCCGGGGCACCGGTCATATTGTGGCCAATGCGGATGTGAGTTTTGATGTTCATGTCGGCGAGATTTTTGTCATCATGGGGCTGTCGGGATCGGGCAAATCAACCATCGTGCGCTGTCTGTCGCGGCTGGTTGAGCCGACCGCCGGTGAGGTTTTGCTGGATGGCGAGGACCTGCTGAAGAAATCCGAGGCCGAGCTGATCGACATCCGCCGTCACAAGATGGGTATGGTGTTCCAAAGCTTTGGCCTGATGCCGCATCTGAATGTTATCGACAACATTGCCTTTCCGCTGAAACTTCAAGGAGCGAGCGAGGCAGAGCGGTATGAACAGGCCAAACGCGTGATTGAACTGGTCGGGCTTGAGGGGCGCGAAAACAACTTTCCAAAAGAGTTGTCTGGCGGGCAGCAACAACGTGTCGGGATTGCCCGGTCATTGGCAGTAGAGCCGGATGTCTGGTTTCTGGACGAACCGTTTTCGGCGCTTGATCCGCTCATCCGCAAGCAGATGCAGAATGAGTTTTTGCGGATCCAGGAAAAGCTGCACAAATCCATCGTCTTTATTACCCATGACTTTCAGGAGGCCCTGCGCATTGCCGACCGGATGGCGATCATGCGGGATGGGGCCGTGGTGCAGATCGGACGCCCGATCGACCTGATTTTGAATCCGGCGGATGATTATGTGCGTGAGTTCACGCAAGACGTTCCGTGGGAAAACATCTTGCGCGCCGAAGACATTATGGAAGACGGGGCCAAGCAAGTTGCTGACATGGAACGGGTTTCTGAAGGCACCTTGGTTGCAACGCTGTTGTCAAAGCTGTCACAAGGCGAAAACGGCGTGATTGTCGAAGCCAGTGATGGGTCAGTTCTTGGTATCGCTACAGCGCGCGGTCTTGTCGCCGCGCTGGCAGGCTGTGGCAGTGCCGAGATGCCTGCGCAGGAGGGTTAGGCACATGCCCTTCAAATTCACCCAGAGTGATCTGCACTGGCTGGGCGTGATTGGCGTCACCCTCGTCTGCCTGGCCCTTCAGGGGGAATGGGCATGGATGGCCGAATATCCCAACGACCTGATCCTGCCCATTTCCGACTGGTTGAATACCGTGATGGATTGGATTGTCGCCACCTTTGGCTGGTTCTTTCTTGGAGTCTCATGGACGCTGGAGTGGCCGATCAAATTCGTTCGTTTTGTTCTGAATGCGCTGCCATGGTCGGTGACAACTTTTTTGTTTTGTACCGTGGCCTGGGCGGCATCTGGGTGGAAACTGGCGGTGTTTACGCTGCTCTCCATGCTCTACATGCTGGTCATTGGCTATTGGGCTGAGAGCATGAATACGCTGTCACTGGTGGTCATTTCCGTGCCGCTGGCCGTTCTGGTTGGCTTTGCCTTCGGTGTCTGGGGGTTTTTCTCCAACAGGGCGGAGCGCGTCATCACGCCAATGCTGGACGTGTTGCAAACCGTGCCCTCCTTTGCCTATCTGCTGCCCATTTTGATGCTGTTTGGCTTTGGCACTGTGGTGGGGCTCATCGCCTCGGTGCTCTATTCCTTTCCGCCGATGGTGCGAAACACCATCGTTGGGTTACGGGGCGTGTCGCCCGAGGTGATCGAAAGCGGTCTGATGTCAGGTGCTACGCCCGGGCAGTTGTTCTGGCAGGTTCGGGTGCCGTCATCGCTGAAACAGATTCTGTTGGGGATCAATCAGGCCACCATGGCCTCGCTCAGCATGGTGATCATCGCGTCGATAATTGGCGGCACGTCCGATATCGGCTGGGAAGTTCTGTCGACCATTCGCAAAGCACAGTTCGGCGAAAGCTTGCTGGCCGGGATGGTGATCGCGCTGATGGCTATGGTGATTGACCGGATCACTGCGGGGCTTGCTGCGCGGTCTGGTGACTATGATCCCGACGCCAAGAGCTTTGCTCAAAAGCACCGCTACTGGATCGTGGCGGTTCTTGGCGCCGCATTGTTCTACATCCTTGCACAGATCATCACTGTCCTGAACGACTGGCCGCAGAACTGGGAAATCAACCCGGCCAAACCGATGAATGACGCCCTGACCTATCTGGTCGTCAACTTTCGCGAAGAGATTGAAGCGGTCAAGACGTTCGCCTTTTTCTTTGTCATGCTGCCCGCCAAGATCGGTTTGCAAGGGGCTGTCAGCCCATTCACCTGGGGCTTCGAGCTGACACTGATGCACAAGATCGCATTTGCATTTGGCATGACCGCGCTGGCAGGCTGGGCGGCGTACCGTGGCAAGGTCAAGGCAGGCATTGCCATCTTGATCTTCGCGATCGTGATTTACTTTGGGCTAACGGGTATGCCGTGGCCCGCAGTCTTGCTGATCTGTGCTGTGGCAGGCTGGAAAACCGGTGGCCGTGTTTTGGGCCTAGGAACCGCTTTGGGGTTGGGCTTTATCGTTGTCACGGGCATCTGGCCCGAGGCGATGTTGTCGATCTACCTTTGCGGGATTGCGGTCCTCATTTCGTTCACTTTGGGCACTGCAATAGGCATTTGGGCGGCGCATAATGATACGGTGTCGGCCATCATCCGCCCGTTCAACGATACAATGCAAACCATGCCACTGTTTGTGCTGCTTATCCCCTTTGTCATGGTCTTCAAAATTGGCGAATTCACCGCCCTGCTGGCCATCATCGCCTATGCAATTGTGCCCGCGATCCGCTATGCTGAACACGGGCTGCGCAGCCTGCCTGAAAACGTGATCGAGGCCGGGACGATGATCGGTGCCAAAAGCGGCCAGTTGCTGTGGCAGGTCAAAATCCCGCTGGCCTTGCCGGTGATGATGCTGGGGCTGAACCAGACCATCATGTATGGCATCGCGATGCTGGTGATTGCGGCCCTGGTGGGCACCAACGGGTTGGAGCAGATCGTCTATATCGGGTTGAGCGACGGTGATTTCGGCGTTGGTATCATCGCGGGCATCGGCATGGCGATCATTGCCATCATCACAGACCGGATGACCAACGCCTGGAGCCGCAAGCGCCAGGAAGAACTGGGGCTGAGCGTTGAATGACCAATAACACTGATCTGCCTCTGACCAGTTCACACTGGGGCACCTACCGCGCGCGCGTGAGCAATGGCCGGGTACAGGAATTGCTGGCGTTTGAGCACGACAAGGATCCGTCGCCCATAGGGCCGGGCATTCTGGATGTGCAGCACGGGCCCACGCGGATTGACGCCCCCATGGTGCGCCAAAGCTGGCTGGAGGGCGGCCCCGGCACCCGCACGCACCTGCGCGGCAGCGATCCTTTTGTTGCGGTCAGTTGGGACAAGGCCAATGCGCTGATAGCGGCAGAGCTGGACCGGGTGCGCCACAGCTATGGCAATGCGTCGATTTTTGCGGGGTCTTATGGCTGGGCCAGTGCGGGCCGGTTCCATCACGCGCAAAGTCAGCTCAAGCGATTCCTGAATTGTATCGGTGGCTTCACCAGCTCGAAATTCACCTACAGCTTTGCGGCGGCCGAGGCGATGGTGCCGCATATCTTGGGCAGTTTCCGCGATTATCTGGACACCTGTACCAGCTATGAGGTGATCCGCGACCATACAAAGCTGTTTGTCTGTTTCGGGGGCATGCCGCTGAAAAACGGGCAGATCAGCCAAGGAGGCACCGGCTGTCACATACAGCGCGAGGGGCTGCAGACTGTGGGTGCAGCCGGCATAGACATCGTCAACATCAGCCCTTTGAAATCCGACATTCTGGACGACTTGGGCGGCGACTGGCTCGCCCTGCGCCCGAACACCGATGTGGCGCTGATGCTGGGGCTGGCGCATACCTTGCAGGCCGAGGGCCTGTCCGACCGCGCGTTTCTGGATCGCTATACGCAAGGGTTTGAGACCTTCTTGCCCTATCTGATGGGCGACAGCGACGGCATCGCCAAGACCGCTGATTGGGCTGCCGACATCTGTGACATCCCCGCCGATACGATCCGGGCCCTGGCCCGGCGCATGGCGGCCGAGCGCACAATGATCTCGGTCAGCTGGTCGCTGACGCGGCAGGACCACGGCGAACAGCCGTTCTGGATGGCGATCACGCTGGCCGCGATGCTGGGCCAGATCGGGATGCCGGGCGGCGGGTTTGGCTTTGGTTATAGTGCGGTGAATTTCATCGGCGGTAACTTCACCGTCATTCCCGGCGCGTCCTTTCCGCAGGGCCAGAACGCGGTTAAAAATTTCATCCCGGTCGCGCGCATCACAGATCTGCTGCTGAACCCCGGACAGCCGTTTGATTTTGACGGGGCGCAATATGAATATCCCGACACGCGGCTGGTCTGGTGGGCGGGCGGCAATCCGTTTCACCACCATCAGGACCTCAACTTGATGATGGAAGCCTGGGCCAGGCCCGAGACCGTGATCGTCAACGAATGGTGCTGGAACCCGCTGGCCAAACGGGCGGATATTGTCCTGCCCTGCACCACGCCGCTGGAGCGTGATGACATGGCGCTGACACCGCGCGATCCCTATGTGGTGGCAATGTCCAAACTGACCGAGCCTCATGGGCTGGCCCGCGACGATTTCGAAATATTCGCAGGGATCGCGCGCGCCATGGATGTTGAGGTCGCGTTTACCGAAGGGCGCAGCGCGCCCGAATGGCAGCGCTGGATTTACGAACAGACCCAGGCACGTTGTGCCGATCGGGGCATCGACATTCCAGACCATGCGCAGTTTCTTAAAGACGGGTGGTTCAAACTGGATGATCCGGCAGAGCCTACGGTAATGCTCAAGGCGTTCCGCGCTGACCCGGTCGCCAATCCGCTGGCGACACCCAGCGGTAAGATCGAGATATTTTCGCAAACCGTCGCTGATTTTGGCTATGATGATTGCCCCGGCCATCCGGTCTGGCAGGCCCCTTATGAATGGCTGGGCAATGTGGGTAGATACCCGCTGCACCTGATTTCAAACCAGCCCAAGGACAAGCTGCATTCGCAGATTGATCATGGCAGCGTCAGTCGCGCCAAGAAAGTGGCAGGGCGCGAGCCGTTGCATATCCACCCCGAAGACGCCGCCGCGCGTGGGCTGAAAGACGGCGACATTGTGCGGGCGTTCAATGACCGGGGGGCCTGTCTTGGCGGCGTGATCCTTGACGCCACCTTGCGCCCCGGTGTGGTGCAGATGAGCACGGGTGCCTGGTATGACCCGGACGCAACCGGTCTGTGCAAACACGGCAACCCGAATGTGCTGACCCGCGACAAGGGCACGTCGAAACTGGGGCAGGGGCCAAGCGCGCATTCCTGCCTGATCGAAGTGGCTCTTTACACCGAAGCGCCGCCACCGGTGACCGCCCATGAACCGCCAACGATCTTACGTCCCAGTTCATCCAAAGACGTCAAGGACAAGACATGAGCAACCTTCAAGAAGCCTCCGACCTGGAAAACAACGTCTCCATCAGCGCACGCCGATTTGAAGAGTCGCCTTTTATCGAGCGTACCAATTGCCCCAAGATGATCCGGGGGGTTTATGCGGGTCGCTACTTCCCCATCTTCATGGGCGAGGATTACCTCGAGAAATACTGGTGCCTGCGCCAGAAGGCCCTGATCTTTGACGTGCCGGAAAAGCCCGTAGAAATCTCGGGCCCGGATGCGGTGCCTTTTCTTGAAAAAGTGCTTGCGCGCAAAGTGGCCACTATGGCCGAGGGGCGTGGTTACTATGCCATTGCCTGCACACCCCAGGGGGGCGTGTTCATGGATGGGGTTATGTTCCGTCTTGGCGAAAACCGGTTCTGGTACGTACAGGCCGATGGCCCGTTCGAGGCATGGCTGATGGCTCATTCCGGCGGCTTTGACGTGAGTATTTCAGACCCGCATAGCCGGGTGCTGCAAATTCAGGGGCCTGCGTCGATGGCCATTATGAATGCGGCCTCGGGGGGTAAGATTGACGAAACGATGAAGTATTTCCGCTCAGGATATTTCGATCTGGGCGGTCAGCAGCTGTATGTCTCGCGCACCGGGTTCACCAACGAGCTTGGATATGAGATTTACTCAGGCGGCGCAGACACCGATCACCTCGCCCTTTGGGATCATCTGATGGCCTGCGGTGCGCCGCACGGGATGGAGTTTTCGTCGACACGCGCCCTGACCATCCGACGTATCGAGGGTGGTATCCTTGGCAATCTCACCGACATGACCCCGGATATGACCCCATTCGAGGCCGGGCTGGCACCCTTCATCAATATGGACAAGGGTGATTTCATCGGGCGCGATGCGCTGGTGGGCAAGGATACACGGTCGTGCCTGTATGGTCTGACCTGCGCCACTCAAACCCCGGCAGCAAGCAGCGCAGTGCTGGATGGCGACACCGTAGTCGGCCGGATTACGGCGGGCATTCCATCGCCGACACTTGGATTGGGTGTAGGGTATGTGCACTTCAACACACCCGGTGAATGGGTGGGTCGCACGCTGTCCATGCGCTTACCCGATGGCAGTATGCATGACGGTCAGATCGTAGACGTTCCGTTCTTTGACCAAGAGAAAAACATCGTCCGCGGTGTGGATCGCACGATCCCAGAACGCCCGGCAACCTGATCAAGTAAAGCAATGCAAACTATGAATGACATCGAAATTCTGAAGCCACAGGATTGGACGTTTCCTGTCCCCATCGCTTATGGTCCGGGCCGGTTGTCCGAGATTGGGCAACGCTGCGCCGCAATGGGGCTTTCCAACCCTTTGATCGTGACCGACAAGGGCAGCAGGGATCTGCTGTTCATTGCGCAGTTGCAGAAATATCTGGCCGATGCTGCGCTTTCATGCTCGGTGTTTTCGGACATCTCACCAAACCCGCGTGACGATGAAATTGGCGCCGGACGCGATGCATTTCGCGCAGGTGGACATGATGCGATCATCGCCATTGGCGGTGGCAGTGCCATGGATGGAGGCAAAGCCATCTGCCTGACGGCCACAAATGACGTCGATCTCTGGGCGTTTGAATTTGAACAGCCCGCACCCGAACCTGGCGCAGAGTTCCCGGCGCTGATCACCATTCCCACCACCGCAGGTACCGGGGCCGAAACCGAAAGCACCGCCATGGTTACCCATGTGGCCAAAGCCATGAAGCTCTGCATCTGGCACCCTGGCTTGAAACCCGCGCTGGCCTTGCTGGACCCTGAATTGACCATCGGCCTGCCTGCCAATCTGACCGCCTGGACCGGGGCCGATGCAATGACCCACGCGATTGAGGCATACTGCGTGCCCGGCTTTCACCCTTTGTGTGACGGTGTGGCGTTGGAGGGGCTGGCGCTGGTTGCCAAATGGCTGCCTGTCGCCGTACGCGAACCTGATAACATGGCGGCGCGCGGGGGCATGCTTGTCGGATCCTGTCTGGCAGGGATTGCTTTCCTGAAGGGCCTTGGACATGTGCATGCGATCTCGCACATGGTGGGGGCCGAGTTCAACACCCAGCACGGGTTGACCAATGCGATTATCCTGCCGGTGGTGTTGCGCTTCAACCTGCCCGGGATGGAAGCGAAAGTGAAACGGATGGCCGATGCGATGGGCCTGCGTGACGCTTCGGTCAAGGCCTTCATCGCCGAGGTTGAACGGATATTGGATGAGCTGAATATCCCCCGGTCACTAAGCGAAATCGGCGTGCCAACCGAATGCGCCGCACGGATCGCCGAAAAAGCCATGCTCGACAGCGCGGCGGGCACAAACCCGAGATCCGCAAACTTGGAAGAAATGCGCGATCTTGTGGAAACTGCTATCGTCAAGGCGCGTTAAATTCGCAAAGGAAACCAAGAATGCCTGTCGGATTCACGCACCATGATCTTGAATCAGCACCAGACAAAAGCAAACCGCTGTTGAAGCAGCTGCTGGCTCATTCGGGGCCAAATGGGTTCTACGCGGTGGCGGCTGGCTCTCCCGAAACTCTGAGGGCTTACACCGCCCTGCATCAAGCCTTTATGGCCACAAGCTTCACGGACGAGGAAAAAACTGTCGTCTGGCAAACCATCAACGTAGAGAATGAATGCCAGTTCTGCGTGCCGGCCCATACCTCCATGGCCAAAGCCATGAAGGTCAGCGATGCCGTGTCAAACGCGCTGCGTGATGAGACCCCTCTGCCCAGCGTAAAACTGGAAGCCCTGCGTGACTTTGTCCTTCTAATGGTGCGAAATGACGGCAATGTCAGCGACACCAAGATCGCGACGTTTCTGGAAGCGGGCTACACCCATCGTAACATGCTTGAAGTCGTTCTGGGCCTCGCGCAGAAAACCATCAGCAATTACGTCAACCATCTGGCACGGACACCGCCGGACAAACAGTACGAACAATATGCTTGGACAAAAGCGGAACAGGAAAAAACGAAGGGAATGACATGACTGGCCGTTCGCCACGCCCGCGTCGCAGTTTCATCTTCACCCCCGGTCTGCGCCCGGACATGTACCCCAAGGCTTTGGCGTCTGGCGCGGATATCGTGTGCATTGAGCTGGAAGACGGAATTGCGCCGAAGGACAAAGCCGAGGCACGCGCCAAGGCTCTGGCCCTGTTCAAAGAGCCGCAGGCCGATGATGGTGTCGAGCGGATCGTGCGGATCAATTCGATGCGCGAACGGTTCGGGATCGAGGATGTGAATGCAGTTCTGGCCACAAGAACACCGCCGCCCGCCCTGATGATGCCCAAGATACGTACGCCCGACGAAGTGGTTATGCTGGACCAGCTACTGTCTGAAGCAGGCCATGCCACGCGTCTGCATGTCATCATCGAAACCAATGCCGGACTTGAGGCGGCCTATGACATTGCGCATTGCTCGGGCCGGATTGACGCGATGTTCTTTGGCGGCGTTGACATGGCTGCCGAGTTGCGGTGCAAAAACGAATGGGAGCCATTGCTTTATGCCCGTTCACGTGTGGTTCATGCGGCGGCCAGCGCTGGGCTGGATGTGATCGACGTGCCTTACCTTGACCTTGATGACCAAGACGGCATGCGCGTGGCTGCGGAAAAAGCGCGCGATCTGGGGTTTGCGGGCAAAGGCTCGGTCCATCCCAAACAAATCGCGGCGCTGAACGAGGTGTTCACGCCGTCAGTACAACAAATCACCCGCGCACGCCGTATCATTGCCGAGTTTGAGGAGGCGGATACCGGCCTGGTGGTGATCGACGGCAAGCTGATCGAAAAACCGGTGCTGCGTGACATGTACCGCATCGTTGCAATTGCTGATCGGATGGGCTCATGAAACATGGGGCCCTGCTGTCCCGGTCACACCTGAATTCGCGCGAAGGAAACCGGCACGTACAGATTGTTCCATGCGCATAACAGCGCCTCTATGGGCGTTCGTGTTCTGATCGAGGACATGGGCGCGCGCCATATTTGCAGACACTTTTCTATTTCTCCAACTCGGTTCAGAACGCTTTTCGGCTGACCTGTTACCGTCACCGGTTTGCTGATACGCCAGCGGAAGAACCAAGCGCACAGGGGCGTCGCAACCGGCCACTGCAAGAGGTTTGGGGCGTCATTGACGACCAGATCGGGGATAATGAATGGGTGCTGGGCAAGCGCCAAGCGTGGGCCGTGTCGATCAGCCAAAACCCGATAGTCCAGACGACTGACGCGAGTGCATCAGGTGTTGTGATACGTGATGCGCAGCGCTGTCTGCGCCTTCGCGATGCAAGACGTAGTACCCATACTTGGTGTCCACACTGTCCTGAATGGGCCGGATCAACGTGCCGTTTCGCAAGTCCTCATCCAGCAGATGGCCCCAGCCCAGGGCAACCCCCAGACCCGCACGCGCGGCATCCAACTGGGTGGTGTAGGAATTGGTGCGAAGCAGAATACGTGCATCTGCCTGTTCCAGCCGACTTTCGGTGAACCAGATGTTCCAGTTGATCCAGTTCCAGTGGATATAGTCGAGGTCAATCAGATCGGCGCCAAGCAAATCCTGCGCGCGAGAGATCGGGCGGCGTTGCAGGTACCCGGGCGAGCAGACCGGAAAAATCTCATCCTTGAACAAAAGCCGTGCCACGTATCCCGGCCACAGCCCGTCGCCATGCAAAATTGCGACATCACTGTTGAGAACCTCTTTTTCGCAATCACTGACGGTGAGGTCGAACACAATGGACGGATCGTGTGACAAAATACGTTTGAGCCGCGGCATGAGCCATAGCTGCGCGATAGAGGTATCCACCCCCAGCTTCAATCTTGGCTGGCCGCCCCGCTGGCGCAGACTGTGCGTGGCCGATGTCAGGTGCCTGAGCGCGACGGTGACACCATTTAGAAGCTCGCGCCCTTCGGGGGTCAATTCGATCGAACGATGAAGCCGCTCGAACAGTTTGATGCCGAGCAGTTCTTCAAGCTTGCGGACCCGCTGGCTGATCGCGGACTGGGTGACGGACAGTTCGTCTGCGGCACGGGTAAAGCTACCGTGACGCGCGGCGGCCTCAAAGGGTTCGAGCAGATCAAGAGGGGGGAGGTTGCGTAGAGACATAAGTAAAACTCGGCCAAATTCCATAGAAATGCGCGTTTGAGAGCATGGTGGGTAAATTGTACTAATGTCAATAAACCAGATGCGGAGGACAAAGTGACATTACCCATCCTGAACCTGATGCCCGGAGATGCGCCGTTTCGAACCGATCCAAAGCAGTCATACACCCTGCCCGCGCGGTTTTATCACGATCCCAAAATCTGGGAAGCCGAGAAGTCGGCGATCTTTTACAAGACATGGTATTATGCCGGGCATGTGAGTCAGGTCGCTGACTCCGGCCAGTTCTTGACCGTTCGCATTCACGAGCAAAACGTCTTTGTTGCGCGCAGCCGCACCGGAGAGCTGAATGCGTTTTACAATGTCTGTCCGCATCGGGGGCATGAGCTGGTCAGTGGAACCGGCAAAAAGAACATCATCACCTGCCCCTATCACGCCTGGGCATTCGATTTCGACGGCACGCTGAAAGCCGCGCGTAACACCGAGAATGTCGCGGGCTTCAGGAAGGAAGAGTTTTCGCTGAAGCCCGTGAAGGTCGAAGTGTTTTGCGGCTTGGTCGTGGTCAATCTTGACCCTGAGGCAGAACCCTTTGCCGACCAGATGGGAGAGTTGGAACAGGAAATCCGCCACTATGTGCCGTCGGTGGATGACCTGCAATTCGCCCAACGTGACGAATACGAGGTCAAGGCAAACTGGAAGGTACTCGTTGATAATTTTCTGGAATGCTATCACTGCGCGCCGGCACACAAGGATTTTGTCGATCTGGTGGACATGGACAGCTATCGCACGGTCACGAACGGGCGCTATTCCAGCCAATGCGCGGGCAATCCCAAGACATTGAACAACCGGGCGTATTCGTTTCAGCCCGGGGATGTGGATTTTGGCTATGCCGGGTGGTTTGTCTGGCCCAACTTCACAATCTGGGCCTATCCGGGCGAGGCGAACCTGTCAGTTCTTCAGATGAACCCCACAGCGCCCGAGCGTTGCATCGAATTTCAGGACTGGTTCGTCAAGGATGGGGTCGTGACTGACCAGCTACGCGATGCGATTAGTTACCAGGCCGACGTGCTGCAACCCGAGGATATCGGGTTATGCGAAAGCGTGCAGAAGGGTCTGAAATCAAGTGGATACAATCAGGGCCGGTTCGTGGTGGACGAAGGTCTAACCGAGCTGAGTGAACATGCGGTGCATCATTTTCAGAACCTGGTGGCAGAAGCGTTAGGTGCCAGGCTTGATCCGGATAATACGTGACCTGACGGTCCTGGATGGCCAAACGCTCGATCTGATCACCAATGCGCGCCTGCGTTAACCTGGATTTCTTCCATCAACAGGCAGGTGCTTTGATGGCCGCCGTGCGCATATACAGACCTCAGTTGTAAAGTAAGCTATGGCTGCAATTGCTTGCTGCTTTCTCGACAAGCGTTTCAGTTCCGGACACCGGACTTTCACAACAGGTATCTAACCCAAGCTTCCGCGCGAGAAAGCTGACTTTGCTCGTTCCACATTCCAAATGATTTCGCGGTCGATAGCCTGAATTTCGAAAACATCACAGGGAAGGAAAAATCATATGTGGTGGCGCATCAGCCAGCGCGCTCATGAAAAATGGCTTCGGTAAATAATATCACTCAAGGCGATCCGGGCCAAGGTCATGCAAGCCAATGTCCAGTGAAAGAAAGTCGTCAGGCAGGCCACCTTCAAGTCCCAAACTTGCTGTCGCCCGTGCCAAAGCAGGCGCCATCATGATGCCAAACCCACCCTGTCCTGCGAGCCAGATAAACCCAGGCAAGGCAGGATCAAAGCCAACGACGGGGCTTTCATCTGGCACAAAGGACCGCAGTCCGGCCCAGCTATGCGCAATACGCCGGACTGGGATCAAAGTTTCTCGCTCTAGCCAGTCGGCGACAATCGCCACATCCATCTCGTCGGGTTGCGCGTCTTGAGGCGACGTTGGTGTCGCATCGCCGAGTGACACCATCAGCTTGCCGGCTTCGGGTTTTATATATGCATCTGATGGGGCGAAATCGACGCAAGGCAGCTTGCCAATGTCGTAGCCAACGGTTGCGTCAACAATAATGGCTGTGCGCCGCTTCGGGATAAGGCCAATCCGCGATGCGCCTGCCAAATGTCCAATTTCATCCGCCCATGCGCCCGCTGCATTGATAACCGTCTTGGCCTGATAGTTGCCCTTTGCGGTGGTCGCGGTCCAAATGCCGTCGTTTTGTGCGAGGGCCAGCACAGGCTCCCCAGTTCTGATTTCGCCGCCACGGTATTTGTAGCCCCTAAGATAGAATCGCAGCAATGCGGCCACGTCGATGTCGGTCACTCCGGGCTCAAAGGTGGCGCGAGCCACGCGTTCTGGCCGCAAGAAAGGCGCTAAGGCGAGAGCTTCTTGACGGTCGATCTCATTGACCGGGTCGTCGGATGTCGAGGCCGCAAGAACAATGTCCAGATTTGCCGCGTCGCCGTCACTGGTAACAGTGAGTGCCCCGCGCGGATGCAGCAATGGGCTGTCGGCAAAACCCTCCGGTGGAGCACGAAAGAATGGTTCACTCAAAGCATTGATTTTGCGAACCAAAGGCGAGCCGTAGTTGCGCGTGAACAGTGCCGCCGATCGACCCGTGCTGTGATACCCGGGCTGCTTTTCCGCTTCGATCACAAGCACCCGACCATGAGCCGAAAGCTCATAAGCGGCTGATGCCCCTGCCATGCCAGCCCCAATTACAATGAAATCATGAACCATAGCGCATCGCCTTTTGTCATGCGCACGCGGGATGCGCTGCTCATCTCGACACGAGACGTCAAAAAGCATGTTTTTGCAAGTTAACAATAATTCATTGACGGAATGAAAGTTTTATTACATTCTTACGAGAAGCAACCTCTGGGGAGGGGCAGATGTCGAAATCATTAAAAGAGCGCCTTTCAGAGGCAAATGCATCTGCATCCAAGGCAGATCGGGCGCTTTCCGGCTATATGCTGGCCCAACTTTCGACCATTCCATTTGAAACAGCCGCAAGCCTTGCGGAAAAGGTTGGTGTAAGCGAGCCGACGGTCGGACGGTTCTGTCGCACGTTAGAATACAGCAGCTTCAAAGACCTCAAAGCGCATTTGCATCGGGACATGGGCGATCAGCCATGGCTAATCGGGGATAGGCTAAGCGATTTGCGCAAGCGAAACCGCGCGGGCGAAGATCAACTTGTTCGCGGCCTCGAGCTTGAAATGGCCGCCCTCGTCGCGGTTTACGAATTGGCGCATTCGCCTGAATGGGTGCGCGTTGTAAAACGGCTTGCGACAGCGAGTGCGGTCTTTGCAACAGGGTTTCAGACCGAGCGCGGCATGGCGCAGATCTTTGTGAACCAACTGCAATATCTACGCGACGGCGTTGAACTTCTTGACCTTGCAGGCGGTAATTTCGCGCAGGTTCTGGCGCGAGACAACACGGACGCGGCACTCGTGATCTTTGAGGCCCGCCGCTACTCGCGGCTCGCTTATGACCTCGCAATTGCGGCAAAGGCAGCGGGCATTCCCGTGACTTTGATTACTGACCCCTATTGCGACTGGGGCCGTGATGTTGCGGATGAAATGTTTGTCGTGCCCACCGAACTCAATTTGTTTTGGGAATCCACCGCTCAGATGGCCAGCCTGGCAAATTTGCTGGTCAACGGCGTGTTCATGGAATTGGGGCCCGAGGTGGAAGCCCGGATGAACCGCATTGCGGGCCTTTACGGACAGTTCATTGGTCACGTGGGCAGTGCGCCCACACGAAAGACGGAGACGAAGAAACGAAACTAAGTCGATTTTTGAAAATATAGGGAAGAGAACCATGCGCTATGCGACCAAGACGAAACTACTGTCAGGAACGGCGCTCATCGCAGCCGGTTTCTTATCCACCGCGGCACTGGCACAAGATGTCACGATCGCGTTTTCAGCTGATGAACTGGGCGCCACATCCTACAACCCTGTCACGTCAAGCAACCTGAACTCTGCGGCCTCGCTGATCTATGACCGGCTGGTCGAGCAGGATGCAGACCAGTCCTATCACCCACATTTGGCGACATCTTGGGAAGAAGCCCCCGACGGTATGTCGTGGGTCTTTCATCTTAAAGACGGCGTGACTTTCCATGACGGCACGCCATTCAATGCGCAATCCATTGCGGATTGGATTCCCGACTTTGCAGAAACCGAAAATGCCTATCTCGTTGGTGCAGTCGCTTCTGTTGAAGTGATCGACGATCTGACTGTCAAACTCGTGATGTCACGCCCTGAACCGAACCTGCTATACAACCTGTCGTCCACTTTCATGGGCGTTCCGGGCACTGCCGCATATGACGAAATGGGCACTGAATTTGGTATCACCGGCGCAGTCGGCACAGGCCCATTCAAGCTTGAAAACTTCGCGATTGGCTTGGAAACTGTTCTTGTCCGCAATGACGATTACGCTTGGGGGTCCGACCTTTCGGACAACCAAGGGGCCGCGCATATTGGCAAGATCACCTTTCGCGAAGTCCCTGATCAGTCAACCGCGTTTTTAGAGCTCAAGACCGGCGGGATCGACCTGCTCTTGGGCGTGCCAACCGACTTTCTGGAGATCCTGAAAGCGGAAAGCAATGTCGCCGTGATCCAGATGCCGGGAACGGGCATCAACTACATGCCAATCAATGCGACCGCGGCACCATTTGACGACATTCTTGTGCGTGAGGCGACAGGCCTCGCGATCGATCAAGAGGCCATCGTCGCGTCAATTTACAATGGTGTTGGTGCGGCTGCGCATAACTTCCTGATCTCGTCCTTGCCAGAGGCAAACATCGATCCGGCGCTCAACGTCAGCTACGATCTGGACAAAGCAAACGCGCTTTTGGACCAAGCTGGCTGGGTCATGGGTGATAACAACGTGCGCATGAAAGATGGCGCGCCACTTTCGGTTAAACTGTTCACGCAAAACGGCACCGAATTCACGGCTCTCACTCAAGTTGTGCAAGCCCAATTGGCCGCGATTGGCATGGATGCAGTGATCACCGTTTTCGATAGTTCGACCATTCGTGACGAGTATAAGGAAAACCGTCATCAGCTTGCTGTGCGGGGCTATGACTGGAACAACTCCGACATTCTGGATTGGTTCTTTTCTGGTGAACGTCTGGGCTATCCAAACATCTCGATGTGGAATGATCCCGAAGGCGAACGCCTGAACAAGATCGCCATGGCAGAAAGCAAGAACTCCGACGAGCGGATTGCCAACTTCACGGCTTATCATGCTTATATTATGTCGCAGCACCTGTTTGTGCCGTTGTATCAGCCGACCAAGAACATCGCTTACAATTCGGATCGTGTGAACGTGCCTGATCCTGTGCGCGGAACCCGTTTCCGGTCGCAGACTGTTTTGGACATGACTGTCATCGAATAAGCCACAGACCACGATTCCCATCCCCGTCTTGGGGGTGGGTAAACTCAGCGCTTTGAAGGGTCTGACATGCTTTTGCGATACGTCTTTTTCAGAGCGCTGATGCTGATCCCCGTATCGATCTCGATCTCGATCGTGATTTTCATGATTGTGCATTTGCTGCCAGGGGATCCGATTGATAATCTCATTCGCGTCGGATCGTCGCCAGATGAACGCGCAGCGCTGGTTAGCAAATACGGTCTGGATCAGCCCTTGTTTGTCCAATATTTCCGCTGGATTGGCGCGATGTTCCAAGGCGACTTTGGTGATGCCATCGTGCTGCGCCGTCCAGTCTCTGACTTGATCGGGCAAAACCTGCCCTACAGCCTCAGGCTTGGTGCACTTGCATTTGGGTTTTCCAGTATCGTCGGCATTGCGCTTGGCACGATCTCGGCCACCACGCGATCTGCCGTTGTTGAACAGTTTGTGCGGGGCTTCATTCTGTTGGGGTCCACCGTGCCGGGTTTCTGGCTCGCGCTGCTGATGATCTTGCTCTTCGCCGTGCAACTCCAGTGGTTTCCTGTTTCTGGTGCCAAGACCTGGAGTTCACTCGTTTTGCCCGTCCTGACAATCGGTTTTGGCGGGGTGGCTCTTGTCGCCCGTGTCACCCGCGTCGCACTTTTGGACGTGCGCCGCGAGGATTTTGTCACGTTGCTGCACGCCAAGGGCCTGCCATCGCGCACCATCCTGTTCCGTCACCTCATGCCGCACGCAATGTTGCCTGTCGTGACAATTCTTGCGCTTCGGATCGGCTGGATTTTGGGCGGCGCCGTCACAGTTGAATTTGTATTTGGTCGCCCGGGGCTTGGATCGCTTTTGATCCGTGCACTTGGGCAGCGCGATTATCCGGTGGTGCAAGGCTGCCTGCTCATGCTGGCGCTCGCTGTCATGCTTGGCACATTGATCGGCGATGTGGCTCAGGCCGCGATGGATCCGCGCATTAGAGAGGCAAAGACATGACCAGCATGACAGGCACCGCTGCCCGCGCGATGGCCGGATTTGGCGATACCGCCATAGGGCGCGCTTTCGGCTCTTGGTTAGGAAAAATTGCGGGCGGCTTTCTTGTCTTGCTTTTGCTGACTGCGGTCTTTGCGCCTTGGATCACCCCCTTTGATTACGCGGCGCAAGATCTGATGAACAGCAACGCGCCGCCAAGTTGGCCGCATCTGTTGGGCACCGATCAGTTCGGGCGCGATGTGTTAAGCCGGGTAATTTATGGCGCGCGCACCTCGCTTTCGGTCAGCGCCACAGCAATTGCGATTTCGATCACAGTCGGCATGACGCTTGGGGCCGCTGCGGGTTATATTGGCGGGTTCTTTGAACGTGCCGTCATGACGGTCGTAGACCTCACATGGTCCTTCCCCGATATCCTGATTGCCTTGATCTTTGTGGCCATTATCGGCCCGGGCCTGACCTCGACGACATTCGCCATAGCTATTGCTTACCTCGCGCAATTCACCCGACTAACGCGGGCGCAGATCGTGCGGTTGAAACGAGAGACTTTCATCGAAGCTACGATCAATCTTGGCGCGAAACCGAGCCATATCTTGCTACGCCATCTGCTGCCAAACGCAATTGCGCCCGTCATCGTAGTGGGCATGTTGGCCATTGGTGACGGCATTGTTCTGGAAGCCACACTTGGCTTTTTCGGCCTCGGGGCGCAGCCGCCAACCCCAAGCTGGGGTGCTATGATGTCAAGCGGCACGGCGCAATTGTTCCTCTCACCTTGGGTCATCCTTTTCCCCGGTGTCGTGGTCGCAATCACCGTGATTGCGGTGAACCTCTTTGGCGATGAATTGATACGCGCGCTCGACATTCGCGACCGGATCAGGGGGGCATGACTATGCTGGAAGTCCGCGATCTTGAAGTTGCTTTCGGGGGGGTCGCACCCTTGTCGGGTGTCAGTTTCTCTTTGGCTAAGGGCGAGACATTGGGCATCGTCGGCGAGAGCGGCTCTGGCAAATCCCTTTCGGCGATGAGCGTAATGGGGCTGCTCCCGTTATCAGGTGGCAAGATCACTGCAGGGTCCATCGTTTTTGACGGTCAGGAGCTGACCACATTGCCCGAAAGTGATTACCGAAAATTGCGTGGCGGACGGATTGGGCTCATCACCCAAAACCCGATGACATCCCTTGATCCACTGCAAAAGATTGGACCTCAGGTCGATGCCGTCGCCGTTCTGCATCTGGGTATGACCAAAACAGAGGCCCGCGCCCGCACTGTCGAAATTCTCGGCACCCTGCGCATTCCCGAGCCTGCTTTGATCTGCGACCGCTATCCGCACCAGATGTCGGGCGGCATGAAGCAGCGGATCGTGATCGCCATGGCGCTTGCCGCCGATCCAGATGTTCTGGTGGCTGACGAACCTACGACCGCCCTTGATGTGACCGTGCAGGCGCAAATCATTCGCCTGCTCGACGATCTGGTCAAGGAACGTGATCTGGCGCTTGTGCTGATTACCCACGACATGAGCGTCGTCGCACAGACCTGCGACAAGGTTGTCGTGATGTATGCGGGGCGGGTCATCGAGCGTGGCACCGTCACCGCAATTTTTGAAGCACCGCAACATCCATACACACAAGCGCTCATCGGGTGCATACCGCGTGGATTGGACAAGAACGAACAGTTGACAGGTATTGCGGGCACCGTGCCCACGGTCATCAACTACCCAAAAGGCTGTCCATTCCATCCGCGTTGCCCAATTGCGCTGGACATCTGTTCCATTGAGCGCCCCGCATTTGTTGAACACGGACAAAGCGCGGCCGCCTGCCATTTTGCCGGAACCGCACAATGACCAACCTGTTGGAAGTTCGTAATCTGTCGAAAGTCTTCAAAAGCGCGGGCGGCCCGTTCCGCCGAGCGCGCGCCATGCATGCCGTCAATGACGTATCATTCGATCTGCCCAAGGGCCGCGTCATCGGTGTGGTCGGCGAAAGCGGTTGCGGCAAGTCCACACTCGCCCGCCTGATCCTGCGCCTCATCGAACCTACGACTGGCACCCTAAAGTTTGATGGAGACGACCTGCGGTCCAAATCAGATGCCGAGATGCGCGGTCTGCGGGCCCGCATGCAGATGGTGTTTCAAGATCCCTATTCTGCGATTGATCCGCGCTACACCGTCGCACGCGCCGTCATGGAACCATTCGAGGTTCAGGGGCGTATCCCCGAAGGATCGCGCGAAACTGCAATTGCCGAACTATTAGAGATGGTCGGGTTGAACGCAGGTTTGGCAGGCAGTTATCCGCACCAAATCTCGGGCGGACAAAAACAGCGGGTCGGGATTGCGCGCGCTTTGGCATTGCGCCCGTCTTTGCTGGTTTTGGATGAACCCACCGCCTCGCTCGACGTGTCCGTGCAAGCCCAGATCATCAGCCTTCTGGAAAAACTGCGCGATGATCTAGGCCTTACATACCTTTTTATCAGTCACGATTTGAGCCTCGTGCGCTACTTCTGCGACGAGATTTTGGTGATGTATCTTGGCCGCGTCGTGGAAGCCCTGCCAGATACAGATCGCCCGGCGCGGCATCCATACACCCAAACACTTATGGACAGCACCTTTGCCCCTGACCCCGCAATGCGCCGCGTGATTGCGCCGCTGGAAGGCGAGGTTCCCAGTCCGTTCAACCTGCCTTCTGGCTGCGCCTTTGCAGATCGCTGCCCACATGCGACAGCAGTGTGCCGCACAGATATACCAGAGTTAACAGCGCAGAGTGGCCATATGGTCGCCTGCCATAATCCTTTGTAGACGGATTTTAAGCATGGCTTTGCGCATCCTGACGGCTGAGATCACGCACGAAACCAACACCTTCAATATTTACCCGACAGATATCGGCAATTTTCGGGACCGTTTTTTGCTGGACGGGCCAGCGGCGATGGCTGCGCGCAGTGACGCGAATACCGAACTGGCGGGCATTTGTGATGTCGGGCGCGCTCATGGTTGGGAAATTACCCACGCGATCAGTGCAGGCGCAGGGCCGGGCGGGCGCGTGACCGACAGCGCCTTTGATCAACTCTGCGCGCCACTGTTGGAGCTTGCTGCAAAAGGCGGCTGGGACGGCGTCATGCTGATATTGCACGGCGCCATGGTCTGCGCCTCTTTTGATGATGGTGAAGGCGAAATCTTGCGACGCCTTCGCGCTGTGGTTGGATCCAAATTACCTGTCGCCGTGACGCTAGACCCCCATGCAAACGTCACCAGCGCCATGTGCGACCTGGCGCAAATTCTGGTGTCGTTCACGACCTATCCCCATGTTGATATCCGCACGACAGGGCGACGCGCGGCCGAGTTGTTGCAACGGACCATGTCTGGCGAAATTCATCCGGTAACGCTGCGTGCACATCGTCCGATGCTCGAAGAGGCCAATGGCGGGCGGACAGATATTGGCCCGATGATCGACAGGCATACCCTTGGTCGCGCTTATGAGGCCCGCAAAGGCATCTATGCTGTCAGCATCAACGGCGCGTTTCCCGAGGCCGATATCGCAGAGGTCGGCCCAACGGTTTTGGTCACATCCGAAGTTGGTATTAACGGTGCACAAGACATCGCGGAAGAGATCGCGGATGATATTTGGAACCGCCGCAACGAGACGCTCAACCGCTATCTGACCGTAACCGAGGCGGCCGAAATGGCGGCCCTGTGGGAGCCGGAGACGGGGCCTTTCATCATTGCGGATTACGCTGACAACCCCGGTGCAGGCGCGTATGGCGATTCAACCGCGCTCTTGTCAGCATTGTTTGCCGTGGGGATCAAAGGGGCATGCTTCGGTCCGATGATTGACATCGAGGTTGCGACACTCTTGCAATCCAAAGCCGTTGGCGAAACGGTTTCATTGAAGCTCGGCGGAAAGACTGCGCCCGCATTCGGCGGTGGTCCGATTGATGTGACTGGCGTGGTCAAATGGCGCGGTGACGGCATCTATACAGGCAGCGGACCAATTCTGGGCGGGCAGCAACGCAGCTTTGGGTCGACAGCCGTCTTGCATGTTCAGGGCATTGATATCTTGATCACAAGTATCGCGCAGCAAATCCTTGATTTGCGCCAGTTCGAGACCTTCGGGATCGACCCACGAAAGCAAAATGTCATTGCCTTGAAATCGATGCAGCATTTTCGGGCGGCTTTTGCGCCAATCGCAGGTCGGATTGTCGTTTGCGATAGTGGAGCGTTGTGCACGCTGAACTATGCCGCGCTGGACTACCGACACGTGCCCCGCCCGATGCATCCTTTGGATAGCTCAGCTTGATTGGCCTGACCTGAGCTACCCCCCTCTGTTGGGCAGGATCTGAGGTATATTAAGC
>JBAUHP010000487.1:0-3537 GCA_049680345.1 Albidovulum sp.
GATGGCGCGCTTGGCCACCCCCGCGTCTGGCTGGTCTTGCCGCATGAGACGGGCGTTGTCGAATGCGGCTATTGTGACAAGAAATTTGTGCATGAAAGCTTTGCCGAAAAGGCGAAGTGACCAGACGCCAACAATGCTGTGTGGTAATGGCGCTGCCGGTGATGGTGGCGCTTTACTTTGCCGCGTCCCTGATTGGTGCGGTCTTGCCCGGGGAAACGGCGAATACCCCTGCCGGACGTTCCTATGAAATCGGGTTGATCGCGGGGCCAATTCACTATGATTTCTTGCTTCCCTTGGATGCGGATACCCGTGCGCGTTTCGTCTTTACGGGTAAGGGTGGGGTGCGCGTTGATCACCCAGATGCGGCGTGGCTTGTCATTGGTTGGGGCGCGCGTGCGTTCTACACAACGGCGGGCAGTTACCGCGATGTGCGTGCGGGCGCAGTCTTGCGCGGAATTTTCGGTGACGATGCGGTCGTGCGGGTTGATGTGGCCGGACCCTTGGAAAATGCGCCCGACGTTCAGTTTATCGCGATGAACGAGGCGCAATATGCCGCGTTCTTGACGCATATTCTGGCCGCCTTCAAACGCGGGGATGACGGCGAAGCCATGCACCTTCCCGGTACGCATTTCAGTCAAACGGATGCGTTTTTTGAGGCCAAGGGGCGCTTTTCGGTCTTTCGGACCTGCAATGCCTGGGTTGGGGAAAGCCTTCGCGCGGCGGGGCTGGGTTTTGGGCTTTGGACACCGACGCCGCAGGCCATTCGCGTGTCACTTTGGCGCTTCGGGTTCTAAAGCGTTTCGACTTTAACCTGTATCACCTAACGCTGCCTGAAATCATAGATTTCAACGCGTTAGGTGATACTTGACGCTTCAAGGTAAAGTCGAAACGCTATAGCGCACGGGGCGAGATCATGCGACAAGAGGGGCTGATATCGGTGATGGGAGGCGTGTAAATGACATTCGGCAAGGGCAGTCATCTGCATCTGATCGACGGATCGGCCTTCATTTTTCGCGCCTATCACGCGCTGCCACCCCTGACGCGCAAGTCTGATGGCCTGCCGATTGGCGCTGTGGCGGGTTTTTGCAATATGTTGTTCAAATATGTTGAGGATAACACCGGCCCGGATGCGCCCACCCATGCGGCAGTGATCTTTGATTATTCTTCAAAGACTTTCCGCAACGATATCTATCCGCTTTACAAGGCCAACCGCCCGGACCTGCCCGAAGATCTGCGCCCGCAATTCCCGTTGACCCGCGACGCGACCCGCGCCTTCAATATCGCCTCGATTGAGATCGAGGATTTTGAGGCAGACGATATTATCGCCACGCTGGCCTGTCAGGCACGCGATGCGGGTGGCACCGTCACAATCATCTCCTCCGACAAAGACCTCATGCAGCTTGTCGGCAACGGGGTTGAAATGCTGGATGCGATGAAGAACAAGCGCATCGGCGTGGATGAGGTGATTGAGAAATTCGGCGTGGGGCCTGACCGCGTGGTTGATGTGCAGGCATTGGCGGGGGATTCGGTCGATAACGTGCCGGGCGCGCCGGGAATCGGGATCAAGACCGCCGCCTTGTTGATCAACGAATATGGCGATCTTGATGCTTTGCTGGCGCGGGCCGGGGAAATCAAGCAACCCAAGCGCCGCGAAGCTTTGATGGACAATGTCGAACAGATCCGCATCTCAAAACGCCTTGTGCAGCTTGATTGTGAAACGCCGCTGGATTTCACCCTTGAAAGCCTTGAGGTGAAAGAACCGGTGGCAGAGCCATTGCTGAAATTCCTGTCGGAGATGGAATTTCGCACCCTGACCAAAAGGGTGGCAGACAAGCTGAAGGTCGAAGTGCCGGACATGCCGGAAGCCACAGCGATGGCACCTGCCGAAAGTGCAGCACCCGTGGCTGCGGCCGTGCCTTTTGATGCGGCCAAATATGAATGCGTGCGCGATGCGGCAGCACTTGCCCGCTGGACCGCGCTGATCATCGAGCGCGGCTATGTCGCGGTTGATACCGAAACCACCAGTCTTGATGAGATGCAAGCAGAGCTGGTCGGCATATCGCTTGCGGTGATCCCGGGCGAGGCTTGTTATATTCCGCTTGGCCACAAGACCGGCGAGGGCGATCTTTTTGGCAGCTCGGAACGCGCTGAAGGGCAGATGGATATGGCCGAGGCGCTGGCCCTGCTAAAGCCGGTGCTGGAGGATGATGCGATCCTCAAAATCGGTCAGAATATGAAATACGACTGGAAGATTTTCGCCCGTCAGGGCATCCGCGTGGCCCCGATAGACGATACGATGCTGATGTCATATGCGATGCATGCGGGCGTGCATAATCACGGTATGGATCTGTTGTCGGACCGCTATCTGAACCATGAACCGATCCCGATCAAATCGCTTTTGGGTACGGGCAAATCCGCCATTACCTTCGATCGGGTGCCGGTGGATGAGGCGGTGAAATATGCCGCCGAAGACGCCGATATCACCTTGCGGCTGTGGGAAGCGTTCAAACCCAGTTTGCACCGGGCTCAGGTGACCACGGTTTACGAGACGTTGGAGCGCCCCTTGGTGCCGGTTCTGGCGGATATGGAAATGGCCGGGATCCGGGTTGACCCTAATACATTGTCGCGCATGTCCAACGCTTTCGCGCAAAAGATGGCCGGGCTGGAGGCAGAGATTCACGAACGTGCAGGCCAGCCATTCAATGTCGGCAGCCCCAAGCAGTTGGGCGAGATCTTGTTTGATAAACTGGGGCTTGCGGGCGGGCAAAAGGGCAAGACCGGTGCCTATGCAACCGGGGCGGATGTGCTGGAGGATCTGGCGGCAGAAGGCCATGACCTGCCCGCAAGGGTGTTGGATTGGCGTCAGCTTTCGAAGCTCAAATCAACCTATACCGATGCGCTGCAAACCCATGTGCACCCCGATACCGGGCGGGTGCATACATCTTATTCGATCGCGGGTGCCTCGACCGGTCGTCTGGCGTCGACCGATCCGAATTTGCAAAACATCCCGGTGCGGTCAGAGGAAGGCCGCCGCATACGCGAGGCCTTTGTGGCCGGGCCGGGGATGCGGCTGGTCAGTCTTGACTACAGTCAGATCGAGCTGCGCATTTTGGCCCATGTCGCCGATATTCCAGCACTTAAACAAGCGTTTCGCGATGGGATCGACATTCATGCGCTGACCGCAAGCCAGATGTTCGGGGTGCCGGTTGAAGGCATGGATCCGATGATCCGGCGTCAGGCGAAGGCGATCAATTTTGGGGTGATTTACGGGATTTCGGGCTTTGGTCTGGCGCGCAATCTGCGCATTCCGCGTGCCGAGGCGCAGGCCTTTATTGATACCTATTTTGAACGTTTCCCCGAAATCAAACACTATATGGATGGGACTGTCGCCTTTGCCAAAGAGCATGGCTATGTGCAAACCCTGTTCGGGCGCAAGATCCATACACCGGAGATTAACGCCAAAGGCCCGCATGCGGGGTTTGCCAAACGCGCCGCGATCAACGCGCCTATTCAGGGGGCGGCGGCTGATGTGATCCG
>JBAUHP010000488.1:0-5861 GCA_049680345.1 Albidovulum sp.
GATTGTTTGTTTCAAAAATGTCAGAAAAAGTTGTGTAAAACATTTTGACAACCACAAAATATGTGGCAACCTTCTACATAACGGAAACGTAATGAAAGGAGGTGGTCCAGTGTCGAGAGTGATGTTGGAGAGAGGTGTCAGGACAGTCGGGGGGCGTTTAACCTAAAGGCAAACCCAAGGGTTGCTAACCCAGACTGGGCCATACCTTAGGGTGGTACCCTAACTGGCCCATCTCCTAGAAACTCGGAGGGTCGCTTCAGAAATGAAGCGGCCCTATCCGTTTTGGGAACCCCCTAGGGGGATTTTGATTGCCGCGAAGTCTGATAGTAATGCGTCATGTTGTGGATCAATGACCAGATATCGATTGCCGATTGGGAGCTGAGCGAAAGCTTCAGCCGTGCCTCGGGGCCGGGCGGGCAGAATGTGAACAAGGTTTCAACCGCCGTAGAGCTGCGCTTTGAGGCGGAGCGCTGCCCAGCGCTTACCCCAGCGGTCAAGGCGCGGCTGAAGCGGCTGGCGGGGCGGCGCTGGACACAAGAAGGCGCGATTGTGATCCGCGCCGAGGAAACCCGCAGCCAGTTGCAAAACCGAGAGATAGCGCGCGAACGGTTGGTGACGATGATCAAGGCGGCCTTGGTGGCGCCGAAGCGGCGCGTGCCGACCAAGCCGACGCTGGGCAGCAAACGGCGACGGCTGGCGGCAAAAGTAGCACGCGGTGAAATAAAAAGCCTGCGGGGCAAAGTAGAGGACGAGTGATTTGGCCGGGTGGTACGAATGACATCACAACAAGAAGCGCAAGCCATGGCCGTGGCGGCGGCGGCCTTTTGGGGCAATCTAGCCACGGTACCCAAGCTGATCGCAATTCGCGAAAATATCGTCTTTCAGGTGCAATTCGCTGATGGCCGGATGGCCGCGCTACGCTTGCACCGGGCGGGTTATCAAAGCCGTGCTGCGATTGAAGCCGAACTGGAATGGACTGCAAAGCTTGCGCAGGCGGGCCTGGCTGTGCCTGCCCCTCTGCCCGATCTTTCGGGTGCCATGACCGTGGTTGTTGGCGGCCGGTTTGTAAGTGTGGTTGACTGGATTTCCGGAACGCCAATCGGGGCCGCCGCAGAGGTTTTGCAAGGCAGCGCCAAGGATCAAGCCGGGCTTTACTGCGGCATTGGGAAGCTTTTGGGTGATTTGCACAAGATCACCGACAGCTTCAGTTTCAGTGCCGGTTTTTCCCGCCCGAACTGGGATGTTGAGGGCTTTATCGGGCCTGATCCACTTTGGGGGCGGTATTGGGACAACCCGGCGCTTGATGCGAAAGAACGCGCGCTTCTTTTGGCCGCGCGTGACCAACTACGCCAAGAATTACCGAAAACCGGTGGCGATTGCGGGCTGATCCACGCCGATGTCTTGCGAGAGAATATTCTGGCCACAGCAGACGGGTTAGCGCTGATTGATTTTGACGACAGCGGATTTGGGTTTCGCTTGTATGATCTGGGCACCGCCATCGTGCAAAACCTTGAAGAGCCGCATTTGGGCGATATCGCGGCCGGTCTGCTGGAAGGGTATCGCCAAACCCGCCCCGAGGTTCAGGTCAGCGCGCGCCAATTGGTAATGTTCACGCTTTTACGTGGACTTGCTTCAGCGGGATGGGTCATTTCGCGCGCTGACGCCACTGACCCCCGCCAACGGCTTTATGCCCAGCGCGCGCTTGGCATTGCAAAACATTTTCTAGACGGATCAACCCCATGGAAGGCACAATAACGTAAACAATAGGCAGATTTATGGCGCGTATTCGCCATTCCGTATCTGATGGGAAAAAACCTGCTAGGTTACCCTTGCGGGAAATCGTTTTTGCGCCGATTAAAAGCAATTATCCACCAACAAGGGCAAGCGCTTCAAATCATGTTTAAAAAAGCGGTCTTGTTGGTTACCGGCAATGCGTTCGGGTTCTTGCTGCTATTGGTACGCAATCTTATCGTTGCGCGTCTTATCAGCCCCGAAAACTACGGCGTCGCCGCCAGCTTTGCGATCATTGTGTCGATGGTCGAGATGCTTTCCTATATCGGACTGACGCAGCTAATCATCGTGGACAAAGACGGCGACGAGCCGCATTTTCAGGCCGCCATGCATGGGTTTCAGGCATTACGCGGCATGGTGAGTGCTGCGGTGCTTTACATGATCGCGGGGCCATATGCGGCCTTCCTTGGCATCAGCCATGTCGCTTGGGCCTACGAGTTATTGGCGCTGGTGCCGCTTATCAGCGGATTTCAGCATTATGACCCGCACCGCTTGCGCAGGCATATGAAGTTTACCCCAACGATATTGTCAAATTCGGTTCCCGCATTGATTTCGGTTGTGTCGGTCTGGCCGCTGACGCTTTTCTTCGGTGATTACCGGATCATGCTTTACGCATTGCTTGTGCAGGCATTTGTCATGGTGATCCTATCGCATCTGACAGCAGAGCGACGCTATCAATTGGCGATTGATTTCTCTTTGATGAAGAAAGCCTCGATCTTCGGTTGGCCGATCTTGTTGAACGCGATGCTGATGTTTCCGGCATTCAATGGCGAAAAGCTGATCGTCGGGCGCGAACTTGGGATGGCGCAATTTGCGTATTTCTCGCTTTGTTTCACGCTGACGCTGACGCCGACTTTGGTCATGGCAAGCTCGTGCCAATCGTTGTTCTTGCCACAGCTCACAAAGGTTCGCGAAAACCGAGAGCAATTCCAAAAACTGTCGATAACCGTGATGGAGGTGGGCCTACTGATCACCGTCTTGATGGTTGTGGGGGCAACGCTGGTTGGCGGTCCGCTTGCCTATCTTTTGACCGGACCAAAATATGCGTCAATCGAGTCGATCCTGTCGATCCTGGTGCCGATGTCGGTTATGCAAGCGATAAGGGTCGCGCGGTCAGGAAGCGACCTTGCCGCACTTTCGGTGGGTCAATCGACGAATTCCATGGCGGGGACAATGGTGCGGGTCGCCTCGATCCCGATATCTTGGTGGGCGGTGATCAAGACCGGGCAGGTCATGCCGATTATCTGGATCGCGATGGTGGCAGAGGTGATTGGCTACTTCATCACGGTCGCCATGACCGGGCATCGAACCAAGATCCAACTGGGGCCGATTGCATGGCCTTCCGTACTTACCGCGCTGACCTGTGTTGCGGCTTTGATTGACGTGCATTACTTCCCACCTGAACCGGGCTTCTTCAGCCATATGCATCCAACGCTGTTACTTGTGGCAGCCTGCGGCATTGCCGCTTTTCTGAGCATGTCAGGTATCAGGGCCTATCTATGGGAAAGACGGCAAGGTAAACGGTGACGCAAATGCCGCCAGTTCATCTTGCCAGCCGTGACATTGCTGTCGCAAACTCGCCCAAATGATAACGAGATGTGCCAATAATCCACCATCCGACCCGATAGATTGAGTTCAGGAATTTCATGCCCAGCTTACAAAGTGACACAAGTATTGGTGTGATTGTCGTCACCTTCAATGCCGCTGATGTTATTGAGGAATGCCTTGATAGCTTGATGGCGCTAGAGGGGGCTGCGCCGCGGATTGTAGTGGTTGATAACAGCTCTACCGACGACACGGTTGAGACGGCAAGGCGTTGGGCGCAAAAGCGCGGTGCAGGTGCCGGGTTGATGCAAGAAGGCGAAGCGCCAAAGCTCAGCGGCACAGCACTTGGCGCGCGGGTGACCTTGTTGCATTCAGGCGCCAATCGTGGCTTTGCCGGTGGTGTCAATATTGGGTTGAAGGCGCTGGCCGCCTCCCCTGAGATTTCGCATTTCTGGGTGCTGAATCCGGATGCTTTCGCCGATCCAAAAGCCGCGCTGGCAATTTTGGCGGCTGCCCAAAGCACCCCGGATTATGGGATAATTGGCGGCCGGGTATGTTATGCAGACCCCCCGCACCGCATTCAGATAGACGGCGGCACCATAAACCGCTGGACTGGCGTTACCAGCAACATCAATCTGGGTGCCCCACGGGCCAGCGCCGTTATGCCCAGCGCATCCGAGATGGATTTTGTCACCGGCGCCAATCTGGTTGTCTCGCGCCAGTTTTATGAAACCGTCGGCCCAATGCGCGAAGACTATTTCCTTTACTACGAAGAGGCTGATTGGGCGCTTCGGCGCGGGGCCCTGCCGATGATCATAGCGCCGGGATTTTGCGTCTATCATCACGCCGGAACCGCGATCGGGTCGCCAACGCTTGATCGGATCGCATCACCGTTTTCCTTTTGGTTCAAATATCGCAGCCGGATGATGTTTGTCCGGCGCTTCTATCCGGCATCACTGCCTGTGGCCGCCGCTTACGCAACCGCCAAGGCCGCACAATTGATGATGAAGGGTGCCTTTCCACAAGCCTTCACGCTGTTGCGCGCGGTCTTTGGCCTGCCAGCCCCGAAATCTGTACGCGACCGCCTGTCGCCAGAAGCTGAACGGATCGCCTTTGGCAAAGCGGGTCGTTAAATTCGAAGCAGTTGCGCTATTGGTGCTATTGGCGGTCTTTTTGGGCTATCGCTGGCTGATGGTCGCCGAAAATGGGCCTTCTGCCCGGCTTCACCAGATTGCCTGGGAAGATCCGTCCGAGGAGTTCGGCGGGATCTCTGGCCTTGATGTAATCGAAAATGGCCTTGGCCTTTGGGTCGTCAGCGATCGTGGGCGATTGTTCCGGGCCAGCCTTACCCGTGATGACATGGGCCATGTTGCGGATATCCAGATTACGGAACGCTACCATCTTCTTGATGACTTCGGGCGGGAAGTGTCGGGCTTTTCTTCCGATTCAGAGGCAATACGGGCGCTTGACGACGGTCGGGTGGCGATTTCTTTTGAGGGCCTTACGCGGGTCGCCTATTTTTCCCCACCCAGCATGGTCGAACATTTGCTGAATGACTGGATGCGGTTTGAACCCTTGTGGGGAAACAAGGGCATGGAGGCCTTGGCGATCAGTTCAACAGGTCAGATCATCACGCTGCTTGAGGAACCCGCCGCCGAAAAAGGTTATGTCAGCTTCGTCTACCATGGCAACGATAAGTGGGAAGAGGGCCTGTATCTTGCAACTGACGGGCGTTTCATGGCCACCGACGCCGACTTCGGGCCTGATGGGCGGCTTTATGTTCTTGAGCGGCAGTTTTCTTATATCTGGGGGTATGCGACCCGGATCAGCGTCTATACGCCCTTAGAGGTGGGTTATTCGATGCCAGAGGTGGTCTTGGAAACTTCCCCCGGCAGCTATTCCGGTTTCGAAGGGTTAAGTCTGTGGACCGACGCAAAAGGGCGCTTGATTGCAACATTGGTTTCGGACAATAACTTTTTGCCCTTTTCATCGACAATGTTGGCGGAATTTGCACTTGATCAGTGAAACATTTGTAATTTAACGCTATTGCTGCCCCCGCTACCTTTGCCTTTGCGGCATTGGTGACCTATCACACCCCCCGAGGCCGGGCAGGAGCATGACATGGCAATGACCAAAGCGCGCCGCGTTCTGATCGTGGTGGAAAACCTGCCGGTTCCGCTTGACCGCAGGGTTTGGCTTGAGGCGACAAGCCTTCAGGCCAATGGCTATGACGTGTCGGTGATCTGCCCGACCGGACGGGGGTGGGACAAGCTTTACGAGGAAATCGACGGCATCCACATTTACCGCTACCCCGAGCCGGTCGAGGCCCATTCAGGCGCGGTGGCCTATGCGCGCGAATATCTGTGGTCACTGTGGCATTGGTTCCGGCTTGCGCGAAAGGTCCGGCGCGAGCGTGGCTTTGACGTTATTCAGGGCTGTAATCCGCCTGACCTGATCTTCTTGCTTGCGCTTTGGTATCGGCTGCGCGGGGTGCGTTATCTTTTTGACCACCACGATGTCTGCCC
>JBAUHP010000489.1:0-2412 GCA_049680345.1 Albidovulum sp.
AAGATCGCGCAGTTCAACCACGGTGCCACGGGTCAGGGCGGCGGGGCGCACCGGATCAATTCGCCCGCCCGCCACAGTAATCTGCGCCGCCTCGCCGCCTTTGGCGCGTGAGGTGATGGTCAATCGCCCCACTGCGCCCAAGGATGGCAAAGCCTCGCCGCGAAACCCGAAGGTGTGGATGTTCAACAGATCCGATCCGTCGATCTTGGAGGTCGCATGGCGGGCCATGGCCAGCGGCAAATCTTCGGGCGTCATCCCGCAGCCATCATCGACCACACGGATCAGCGTCTTGCCACCATCGCCGTAGGTCACGTCAATGCGCCGCGCGCCCGCATCCAGCGCATTTTCCACCAGTTCCTTAACCGCCGAGGCCGGTCTTTCCACCACCTCACCCGCCGCAATCCGGTTGACGGCAGCTTCGTCAAGCTGGCGGATAACTGGGCGATCAGGCGCTATATTGGGGTGTGCGGCATTCATACCCCTAGAATTAGCATGGGCGACGAGATTCGGCCATGGCCCCGTATGCCCAGATACAAAATCGGTAACAAAGATTGTTATGATCGCAATCAAGCAAGCCAAGCCTGGCCCAGAAACAGCAAGGGCGCGGCAGTAACCAAGGCAGGTTGACGCAATTCTCTTGCTATTTCCATTTCCAACACAATTACTCGCCCGATGGAACCCACGCTCCTGACAGCGCTGCGCAGCTACGACCGGCACCAGTTGACCGGCGATCTGATCGCTGGCGTGACTGTCGCAATGATCGCGTTACCGCTAAGTCTTGCGATTGCCATTGCCTCGGGTGCAGGGCCTGAAAAAGGGCTGATCACCGCGATCGTCGCGGGTTTCTTGATCTCTTTGCTTGGCGGAAGTCGGGTGCAGATCGGCGGGCCAACCGGGGCGTTCATTGTCGTGGTCTTTGGTATCATAGCCGAGCACGGATATGATGGGCTAGTTCTGGCAACCTTCATGGCCGGGATTATCATGCTGGTCGCGGGCTATCTGCGCGCGGGCAATCTTGTCGCTTATGTTCCCGCGCCGGTGATCAATGGGTTCACGATCGGCATTGGCATCATCATTGCCGCCAGCCAGCTCAAAGACCTGTTTGGCCTGTCCATTGACCACGTTCCTGCCGATTTCGTCGAAAAGGCCGCCGCACTTTGGGCCGTGCGCGAAACCCTAAGTGTGGCCGCACTTGGGATCGGTGTTGCGACGATGGTCTTGATCGTTGCGCTCAGACGCCTCGCGCCCAAATTTCCGGGGCTGATCGTTGCGGTAGGCCTGACTTCGGCCGCTGTTGCCTTGGTGGCTTTGCCGGTTGATTCGATCTTTTCACGCTTCGGACCCCTGCCCCATGCTTTGCCAATGCCTGCTGTACCGGCCATCTCCTTAGCGCGTGTGTCCGAGATGCTGCCATCGGCCTTCATCATCGCCTTTCTTGCCACGGTTGAATCGCTTTTGTCCGCAATGGTCGCCGACAGGATGATCGGTGATCGCCACCATTCAAACACCGAGGTGTTGGCGCAAGGCTTTGCAAATATCGGATCGGCCTTGTTCGGCGGTCTGCCAGCAACCGGGGCCATTGCCCGCACCGCCACGAATATCCGCGCCGGCGGGAAAACACCGGTGGCGGGGATCGTGCATGCGCTGACCATCTTGGCGGTGATGATGGTGGCCGCAACGCTTGCGGGCTATCTTGCAATGCCGGCGCTGGCCGGATTGCTGATCCTGACCGCCTGGAACATGAGCGAGCCGCATAAATGGCGCGGCTATCTGCAAGGCCCCATGTCCGACAGATTGCTGCTGCTGTTGACCCTTACCTTGACAGTTCTGGCGGATCTTACGGTCGCAATTGGCGTTGGGGTCGGTGTCGGGCTGGCCCTGCGCCTGAGACGGCGCAACATTCCCCCGCCCGATTGGCCGTCGCCAGATCGCTAAGGCGCCTCAATTACTGGCCGCCAAGCCTTCCGGGCGACCAACCACGACAAAGGTCAGCGCATCGGGGGTCAGGCGTTCGCGTGCGACGCGGTTCACATCGTCCAGCGTCACGGCCTCAATGATCGGGTTGCGGTTCTTGAGGTAGTCTATCGGCAGGCCGTCAAGCTGCATCGAGACCAAAATGCCCGCAATGCGGTCATTGCCATCAAAGCGCAGCGGATAAGAGCCGGTCATATAGGTCTTGGCGGCGTCAAGTTCGGCCTGGGTCACGCCGTTTTGGGCCGCATCGGACCAGACATCGCGGATCACCTTGATCGCCTCGGCGGCGGTCTTGTTGCCCGAGGCGAGCGAGCCTTGCCATGTATCGGAATAATCGCGTCCGGCAAGATAGCTTGACACACCATAGGTCAGCCCACGCTTTTCGCGCACTTCGGCCATCAGCCGGGCGGTAAAGCCCTGCCCGCCGATGATCTGGTT
>JBAUHP010000490.1:0-2971 GCA_049680345.1 Albidovulum sp.
CAACATCCGCGAAAAGGTTGACCGCGCCGTGGATGGACGGCCGCCCAAGGCTTTGATTGCCCGGAAAGATGGTGGCCGCCTTCACGGCCAGCCCCATGCCGTCAATCCACGCCGACCGGGTCAGCAATGTATCCCCGCCACGGCGCAAGAACGTATCGCCCACCTCGGCGCGCGGGCGCGAATGGCCGGCGGCCAGCGCATCAGTCAACGCGATCCAGTCAAGGCGGGCCTCGACCTCTGGCCCAACGATACGGATGCTCATACCCCCGCCTCCTTTGCTGTCAGCAGACCTTCGGACACCAATCGCCGCGCCCAGCCTTCGGGCCCGTCAAAATGGTGGGTCTGCCAGCCGCGCGCCTTGGCCACGGCGATATTTTCGGCGCGATCGTCGGTGAACAATAGGTCTTGCGGCGCAATCGCGCAATCTGCCTCGACCATCTGGTAAATCGCGGCATCGGGCTTGGTTACCCCCATATGCCCCGAAACATAGGCCCGGTCGAATTCATCCAGAAAGTCATATTGGGTCTTGGCGAAAGCAAAGGAGTGAATGCCGAAATTGGTCAGCGAAAACACCGGCACGCCCTTGATGCGCAACTGGCGCAGCAACCCGACCGAAGGCGCGATGACCGGCGAGGCCATATCAATCCAGCGATCATACCACAGCCGGATCTTGTCAGACCACGCCGGGTGACCTTCGGCCCATTCATAGATGGTTTCGCGAAAAAGCGCGCCTTGATCGATCAGATCATTCATGCCGTGAAGATCAACCTCGGCGAACATCCGTTCGCGGTCGGCCCTTGGCATCACGCTGTCATAAAACCTTTCGGGGTTCCATTCGATCAGCACATTGCCAATGTCGAAAATCACAGCTTTGGGTCGTGTCATATCGGGTTCGCCTTTTCACCTTGGGCCGACCCTACCCTGCCTTTTCAGCCGACAAAAGCCCAAGGGCTCACCGCCGCACGGGCCGCCTTCGCACGCGGTCTTGGTGCGACAGCACCGCTTCGCGCAAGAACACGTAAAGCCCGGCCCCGACGATAAATGCTATTCCGATCCAAGACACCGCATCGGGCCATTCAGAAAACATCACCACCCCCCAAAACACCGCCAGCGGCATGGCGATATATTCAAACGGCGCGATCAATGCAGCCTCGGTCAGCCGGTAGGCTTGCGAGATGAAGACACCCGCAAAGGCATTGGCGACCCCCAAAAACACCAGCACCGGCCAATCAAGCGCATTGGGCCAGACCCAAGCCCGCAGCAAGAAATCCGCCGAGGCATCACCAGTACCGGCAAACCGCCCGTCACCGAACAAGACCCCCATGGCCCCAGAGACTGCGATGAATACGATCTGAATATAGAACGCCATGGTGATTGCATTTTCAGTGCCGCCGATCTTGCGCGTCAAGATATGCAGCGCCGCATAGGCGACGGCCGCCAACAGCGGCAGCAAGGCCACCAGCCGAAACGTCTCGGTTCCGGGGCGCAGCATCACGATCACCCCGATCAGCCCAACGACAACCGCAGCCCAGCGGCGCGCACCGACCTTTTCGCCCAAAAACACCACCGAAAACGCGGTGATCAACAACGGGCTGATGAAAAAGATCGCCACGGCTTCGGCCAGCGGCATGGCGGCCAGCGCGGTGAAAAAGGACATATTGGCGACGACCACGCAAAGCCCGCGCACCGCGTGCATGCCAAGCCTGCGGCTGCGCAATGTCCCAAAGCCGCCGTTGAACGGCAAAAGAAGGCCCAAAATCACACCCAGCGCGATAAGTGAGCGGATAAGCACGATCTGATGCAAGGCGTAATCATCGCTCAGAAACTTGATCGCGACATCATTGGTCGAAAACAAGAACACCGCACCCAGAACCGACAACAGGCCAATCAGGCGGTTGCGGGCGGCAAGATCTGTCTTTGCATCAGACATGGGCAATCGACCTGTTCGACAGGGGGCCGGAATTAGCCCGCCTGCGCCGCCCGCATCATCCGGTCCAGCGCGTCCAAAAAGCGCGAACGGTCGGCCTTTGTAAACCCCTTGCCACCGCCTTGCCGAAACGGATCGGCGGCGCGCAGATCGGCCATAAGATCGCGGGTGGCCAGAACATTGCCGATATTGGCCTGGGTCAGCGGCTCGCCATTATGCTTGATCACCCGCGCGCCTGCCGCCACGCATCTGGCCGCAAGGGGGATATCGCCGGTCACCACCACATCACCGGGGCCCGCGCGTTCAGCGATCCACTTATCTGCCTCATCCGGGCCTTCGGTCACATAGACCGTCTCGACCAAAGGATGCGCAGGCGGGCGGATACCGCCATTGCACACCAGATAAACCTGTTGGCCCAGCCGTGCCGCGACCCGCAAAGCCTCGTCCTTGACGGGACAGGCATCGGCATCAATGTAAAGGCTCACGCGTAAAGCGCCTCGGCGTGGAAGGCCATGTGGTCGGCCATGAAGGTAGAGATGAAGAAATAGCTGTGGTCATAGCCGGGCTGCATGCGGAACTGGCCTTGCTGGCGGCGTTCGATCATGGCTTGTGCCAAGGCTTCGGGTTTCAAAAGGTCAAGGAACTGATCTTGTGAGCCTTGATCAATCAGCATTGGCCCATCAAACCCCAGCCGCCGCATCAGCAATGTGGCGTCATGCGGGGCCCAAAGCCCCTCGTCCGCACCAAGATATGCGGTAAGCTGCTTGCGCCCCCAATCTGATTCCGTGGGGTTGGCAATGGGTGCGAAGGCCGAAACCGAGCGGTAGCGCCCCGGCAGACGCATCGCCAGCGTCAGCGCGCCGTGGCCGCCCATCGAATGGCCCGAAATCGACTGACGCGCCTCGTCCACCGCGAAGTTCGCGGTGACGATGGCGGGCAGTTCTTCGGCAAGGTAATCCCACATCTGAAAATGCGGTGCCCATGGCGCCTCGGTGGCATTGACGTAAAATCCAGCCCCCTGACCCAGATCGTAGGCTTCGTCGT
>JBAUHP010000491.1:0-1712 GCA_049680345.1 Albidovulum sp.
CCAACAAAGTAGCGGCGCCGATTGCCTCGTACAGGACATCGGGCCAAAATACCGCGACCACGCCCGGCACAATAAGCACGCGTTGCCAGATTGCGATTGGCGCGAACAGATATCCTTCCAAGCAGGCCGCAAAAGCCGTCAGCGCAATAATCGCAAGAAAGCCGTTCCATATCACAAGTGGGATTGGGCCACCGAGGATGATGCTTTCATTGAACACCATAAACAGCGGGATCAGATATAGCCCTTTGGCGAACTTCCATGATTGGAAGCTGGTTTCCATGGGTTTTGATCCGGCAATCGCGGCCCCCGCAAAGGCGGCGAGCGCCACGGGGGGGGTTACGTTGCTGTCTTGCGAATACCAGAAAACCACCAGATGCGCGATCAGGATCGGGACCCCGAACTCTGACGTAAGGGCGGGGCCCACGAGAATGATCAGCACGATGTAAGCGGCCGTTACGGGAAGGCCCATTCCCAAGATCAGGCTTGCAAGCAAGACGAGGATCAGCGCCAAGACGAGATTGCCGCCAGAAAAGGCAATCATCATGGATGAAAATTTGAGGCCAAGGCCAGTCAACCCAACAACCCCGACGATGATGCCCGCGACGGCACAGGCCATAGACACCGCGACCGCGTTGCGTGCCCCAAGTTCCATCGCTTGGGCGGCAAGCACCAGCCCTTGCCTGCACAGGGCAGCGAATTTGGGCATTGTCGGGCCATGGGATGCAAAGTCCCACAATGCCCGCGCCGAGGCGGCCACGATCACAGACACAATGGCGTAAAAGCCGACGCGCATGGGCGAATATCCAGCGACCAGCAAGAACACGAGTGCAACGAGCGGAAGCAAAAAGTGCCAGCCATCAGCCATCACATCGCGCACTTTCGGTAGCGCGCTTGCGGGGAGGCCCTGCATGCCTTGTTTGACGGCCGCGATATGAACCAGCAGATAGACCGCACCGAAATAGAGGAACGCGGGGAAGATCGAGACAAGGACGATATCAACATATGGAATCTGCGTGAACTCTGACATCAAGAATGCGCCAGCGCCCATCAAGGGGGGCATGATTTGCCCGCCTGTTGAGGCCGCAGCCTCTATCCCGCCCGCTTGGGCGGGGCGGTAACCAAGCTTTTTCATCAATGGAATTGTAAACGCGCCCGTGGTGACCACATTGGCAATCGCAGAGCCGCTGATCGACCCCATCCCCGCCGATGCGATTACGGCGGCTTTTGCGGGGCCTCCGCGTTGTTTGCCGGTGGCCGCATAGGCAAGGTCAATGAAGAACTTGCCCGCACCTGTAACTTCCAGAAATGCGCCGAAAAGCACGAAGACGAAAATGAATGTTGCCGCAACACCAAGCGGCAGGCCAAAGATGCCTTCGGCACCCAGTGTCAACTGGCTGGCGAGGCGTTCAAGTGTATAGCCGCGATGGTTCAAGATGCCCGGCATCCAGTCTGCGAGGAAGGGCAATTCGCCCCGATTGCCGGCAAAGGCATAGGCGATGAAAATGGCCCCAATGATTGTCATGCCAAGGCCCACAGCGCGGCGGGCGCCTTCAAGCACGATCAAGGCCGTGATGATACCGACCAAAACGTCGATCTGGCGCGGGAAAATCGCGTTTGCGATTGCATCGATGTTCAGCGGCACCCAAGCGCTTGCCAGAATGGAGCAAGCGATCAGCGGCCCATCAATCGCCCAGCCAAGTTTGCCGCGCGCA
>JBAUHP010000492.1:0-2306 GCA_049680345.1 Albidovulum sp.
TGAAATACCGCGACCAGCTTGAAAAATGCGGCCTGATCTTTTCGGGGATGAGCCCGGATGGCCGCTTGCCCGAGATTGTCGAGATCAAGGATCACCCTTGGTTCATCGGTGTGCAATTCCACCCCGAACTGAAGTCAAAACCCTTCGCCCCGCACCCCCTGTTTGCAGATTTCGTCCGGGCCGCGAAAGAGATTGAGCGGTTGGTTTGATAACCCCACTTCATGCAAGGCATTGATCTCAAAAAGAATTGACGAATCTCCCGACTTTCGCATTAGTTAATTGTGTCGATTTAGATAGATCAGGCGATGTGAATATCTCGTCTAGCCTTGGGAGATTAACATGCACCGACTTATGATGTCTGTACTTCTGACATTGGTAGGCATCGCGACAGCGCAGGCGAAAGACCCGAACTGGCTTTATGTCACGGTCGACAGCGAACTTGCCTCGGCTTACGACGAAGGGCGCACCCCTGAATATGCAGGACTTTGCGTCATCGAAGGCTGGACCACGGAAAATTCGGGCATCCCCGAGGTATCCAATGCTTGGTATGTGTCGATTGCGCCAAGCGGGCCAAATAACCCGAATGCCTTGGGCGTCATCCTTGATAGTATTGATCAGGTCGCGCAGGGCTTCTGCAATATCGCGGCTCTGCCATGGTATGTACCAGAGTTTCGCAAGCCAATAAGTGATCGGATGGAGGCCTACGGCGCGATCGAGATTACCGCGTTGTCTGCCTTGCAAACTGGAGGCTCGGTGGCCGCCACCAGCGAAAAAACAGCCGCTCCTGCCGCCGCCACCGGAAGCGCTCCGCTGTGGCGTTATTATACCAGAAGTGAAATGCTCACGCACAATATCATCGACCCGATTAATCGCCCCGAACAAACAACTGTCTGTGGCTTGGGCACATTTACCGCGCTGAATTCAGGGTTCCCGAAACTTGCACCGAAGTGGCGCATTTACGTCGACCCTGCCCCTGCGACCGAGCGCGAAACGCTGGAGCTGTTACAGTACATCATCAAACCTAGCGGCCCATGCTCGATCTTTGTCGTTCCCCGTTCGGGCTATGCCCATCTGGCAGCTGTCCTTGCCGTCCTGGAGAAGCAGAACTTCGTCGAAGTGCCGAGCTTGAGCAATCCTGAGGCGCCCTACAAAACCGCAGCCACAACAACGGTAGTGCCAGAAAAAACACCGGAATCTTCTGCATTGGTAAACAGCCGCGTGAATGAAATCGTTGAATACTGCGAACGTAGCCCGGCTCAGAAGCTGGAATTTGACTGCGCTTGTATCGGTGCAAAGATTCGCACCGGGCTTGAAGAAGGTACGCTTTCCACTCTCCTAGACTCCGGCACTCTCAGTTTTAATTATTTTCAATCCAAGGATTCCGATTGCGTGGATGAGCCAGAAATTCGCAAGGACATTGCGAAATTCTGTGAGGACTCCAATTTTTATCAGGTCGGGTTCCCCACAAGGGACTGCGCCTGCGTTGCGGAAACCAGCGTGGCACTGTTTCGCCAAAACCCGTACCCCGGCAATCACATCGCCTTAACCAACGATCCGGCGGTCACACGCGCGTGTCCACTCATCCCTTAACACTCCGACACTCGCAAGGCGGCACCGAACGGTAAGGTTTAATCTAGGCATCAAGGAAAGCCCAAGGGTAAGCACGTTTCCCACCATGGCATCCTTTCCTTTCCCCACAAAGGGCGACATTCAAACTTGAGGCAGGCGTGGTCGCCCAACGAATGCTCCTGCCAAATTCCTGCCAAATTCAGCCTTTACGGTCTCCCCACCAAAACGAAAGGCAGAGACATGAAATATGTTCAGGCAATTATCGCGCTTGGCCTCTTTGGCTGGATCAGCTTCAGCGTCCTTACCGGGGCGTTTCCGGGCGGTGATGGCGGATCGTCCAAGACCCGTGCGCTTAAGGCCATGGCCGGTTCGGCGATCGAAAACTACGGCACCATCCCGACGGCGCTTGGCGCATTGGCCATTGGCGTGATACTGGCGCTTTTCTTCCTGTTGCGCGGCGGCCAGGACGCCGAAGCCTGACCGGCCGTCACATACCAACGGCGCCCCTTACATCCCCATCGCGGCCAACCCGGCGGGTGCGACCTCTTGCGCACCGCGCCAGATCATATCCAGCGACACATAAAGGATGATCGCAAGGCCCACATAGGCAATCCAGGCGTGCTTGTGCAAAAGCCGGGCGATGAAGGTTGCGGCCAGCCCCATCAGCGCAATCGACAAGACCAACCCGATGACCAGCACCGTGGGGTGTTCGCGCGCCGCACCGGCCACGGCCAGCA
>JBAUHP010000493.1:0-2034 GCA_049680345.1 Albidovulum sp.
GTGCTGTTGACCGGGGCGGAAAAAGAGGAAGTTGGCATTTTGGTCTTTGATGTGACCTCCGGCCCGGCAGAGTGGATTGCCGAAAACTTCGATCTGGTCGCGGGGTTCGTGAAAGTCACGGCTGACGCCAATGCCATGTGGGCGGATGAGGCAAACCGCGCGGAAATGTTGCCGGTCATCGCGCAGGATTCCGGCATGGAGGTGGCGGTTGCCGCCGAAGCCATTACGCATTTCACCTTCCCGACGGTCGAAGATCAGCTGTCCTCTAAATGGCTGGGCGGCGGGGCGCAGGATTTCATGAAAGGCGTGGCCGGGGTATTCGCGGCTGCAGGCTCTATCCGCGCGGCGCGCGACAGCTATGACAGTGCTGTCAACAAGGCCCCACTTGCCGCCGCAAGCGAGATGTAAGAACCGCAGTTGGCGCAGCTCCGTCAAAGCCCCGCCCCCCGGCGTGGGCAAATAGCCGCTTTGACTTAATTCGGTGGGATGGTAGTAGGTTTCAGAGGGTGATTTCATGTGGGGATGAAAATGCAGCGTATTCTTTCAATGGTGTTCGTAATTGCAGCCGCTCAGGGCTTTTCGCAGGTGGCCTATGCGCAATCTGCTGACATATCGGCCGCAGAAGTAAGCATATGCGACCCGTTCCTGGAAAATAACTTGTCCGAGTTTGAAGATGATGGCGATGAGGATGTCACGCAATCGCGCACCTATCGCTACGATCTGGAGCAAAGTGAAACCCTGCAATCCGAACCGGCGATCATGGATGCCCTATACGAAGAGAAATGGGATCTGGCGACCGGTGACGAAATTATACGCCATGAGCTTTGTCAAAGCGAGCCAAGCTATGTCGTCAACTGGGCCGAACTGACGGGTGAAGACGAGCAGGGCGCATTGATTGTCCTTGCGCGCGGGATGTTCCAGTTCAAGAAGGACGGCACGTTCGAATATGTATACAGCAAGCGGCCCTATGTCGGGACTTGGACGGTATCGGATCTTCAGATGACGCTGCAAGCCGATTGGCTGAACAGTGGCGCGCCGATTGTCGCGCCGGTTGAACGGGTCGAGACGCCGGTAGAGGTTAACTATTCAGACGGCAGCACAGATGTGTATACCGAAGAGGTTCACCGCGTCGGTGTGTTTCGTTTCTTGCGGATCGATACGACCGCGAAGGGCAAGACCCAGATTTGCGCCTGCACGTCTAATTAAGCACTTTGGTGTGCCGCGTCGGGGCCGATTGGCGCCCGGCGCATCTATCTCAAAACTTCTGCGGTTTAAGGCGTGCCAAGCGCCTCAGCCTTGCGCAACGCACTTGCCAGTATCTCGGGCACCTCGGGGCGCAGCCCCAATGGCGCAAGGCACGGCCCCTGAAAATCAGCCGCCGCCAGTGCCTCGGGGATGTCGCCAATCACGTGCCCCCAACGTGCCACGAAGAGCGGCAGGCAGATCGCGCGCGCGCCTGCGTTGGTTGCCGCTGTGGCCAAGGAGGGTTCTTCCTCGATAAAGCCCAAGCGCAGCTCGGCAAAGCCCAAGGGGGCAAGTGCGGCTTGAATTGCGCGCGCGGCTTGGGCCGGGTAGGGGCTTCGCCCCGATCCGTGGGCGGCCAGCACCACCACGGTTTGCGCGGCCTTCCATCCATGGTCCTTTGCGGCGTCGAGCGCCGCAGACCCCGCCAATCTGCGCACCGCGTCCATCAATCCGAATGGCGGCAATATCTGCAAATCTTGCGCCCCGGCCTCGGATAGCTTTCGGGGCAGGGCGGTGCGGATGAACCAGCCATCCGCCATGAAGAACGGCAAGACCAGCGGCGCGCCCAGATATGCCACCGCCTTCGCCAGCGCGTCAGGTGCGGCCAGTGTCGCCGAACCGATCCGCCAGCCGGGCAGCAGACGGGCCACGGCGGCGGCGACAAGGGCAAGATCAGCCTCGGCCGGATCCGGGTCGGACGGCTGCCCATGGGCCACAATAAGTGCAGATTTTTCCATCAGCCAAACCTATCCGCGCCCACCAGAATGATCCAGTGCGACCCGCATTTTC
>JBAUHP010000494.1:0-1893 GCA_049680345.1 Albidovulum sp.
AGCCCCATCTTCGCTGTGCCCATCGTCGCTATGGTCATGGCCTTCGGGCGCAGGCGCATCACTTGCCCCGCCGAAATGCACCAATGCACCGGTTTCATATTTCTCGCCCAGAAGGATGTATTCCTGAACGAATGCGAAATGCAGCAAGGCTGCGAACAGCCCCGCCGCACAGCCAGCGAACAAAGCGCTGGTCACCATACGTTGGATCATGGTTGGATGTTCAGCCCGGCCTTAGTGGCAGGGAAATCCGGTCGCGTGACGCATGTCATGTGCGGCATCATGCAAGGTTGCCGATTGTGCATGACCTGCAACAAAGACCACGGTCGCGCCGATAAGGGCGACAAGGACGATCGACAGCAAAGCTGATGAGGTTTGGGCGGTGGCTTGGGTATTCACGTTCATCTTCATTCTCCTTGGCCGTCACACCCGACGGCGTTTTCCATTGCCTTCCGCACGGCCGGTCTCCTGACTCGCGGGTCGCAGCCTGCTTTCCGCCTTCCCGATGGATTGTGCCCATCAGTGGCCTGTGGAAAGCCGCTCGCCGCTTACAGTCGCGGGGGCGGTTGGGGCTTTGGGTGCCCGATTGGGTCCACCCTTCCCCATTCCCGTTTCAGTTCCTGACGCTTTGCGCCTTAAGAACACCTTGCGCCTCCATCTGCCAGCAGCGGGGCCATGCGGTCAAGCCGGAAAAGCGCCAATCAAGCGCCTTAAAACGACGCCTTTGCCCTTCAGGCCGGAATTCGCGCGATTGCCTTCGTGCGCAGCGCCCCGATCAGGCGGGCATCATCAAGATTACCATCGGACGAGGCCAGATAAAGCCGCGCGAAAATCAGAATGTCGGGCAAGTCCTGTTCGCTGATGTCGCCAAACAGATAGGCGGTCTTGCCCGGCGCACGAAAGGCAAGGGTTGAGGGTTTCGTGCAGCCCGACATACACTCGGTTTCGCGCAGCTCAATCGGCAAGGATTGCGCCGCGAACCCCGCCTTCAGCGCGGCCCCGAACCCGGCCTGACCGGCGGGGCATGACGCACAAATGGTGGCCGCATGCGTGGTCATTGTTCCGGCGCCAGCGGTCCAAGAAGAATCAGTGCCGGGCCATCGGCGGCCTCGGCGGCGATCAGTGCCTCCATCGTGGCCAAAGTCCCGCGCACCAGCTTTTGCGCCGGGGTAGAGACGCTTTCGGCCAAAAGTGCGGGCGTGTCAGCCGGCATTCCGGCCTCTTGCAAGCGCCGCGACAGTTCGGCGAACGTGCGCTTGCCCATAAAGATCACCGTGGTGGCAGTCGGGTCGGCCAAGGCCGCCCAGTTCATGTCTTCCGGCAATGCGCCGGTCACATCATGGCCGGTCACAAACTGCACCCGCCGCGCGGTCAGCCGCCTTGTCAGCGGAATGCCCGCCGCCGCCGCCGCCGCCATCGCCGAGGTCACACCGGGGATGACTTCATAGGCGATCCCGGCCGCACGCAGCGCCATAATCTCTTCTTCCAGCCGCCCGAACACGCCACTGTCGCCGGATTTAAGCCGAACCACCTTGGCGCCCGTCTGCGCATAGTCAACCAACAACCGGCTGACGTGATCTTGCTTGGGCGAGGCCCTACCCGCACGCTTGCCGACGCCCACCAGATCGGCGCCTTCGCGCGCATGGGCAAGAATCGGGCCCGACGAGAGATCATCGAACAAGACCGCGTCTGCGGCCTGAAGCCGGTTCACGGCCTTCAGCGTCAACAACTCCGGATCACCGGGGCCGGACGAGACAAAACTGACAAAACCGCTCATGACCCCTCCGCGATGAGGTGAAAGAATGTCCCCGTGGCCAGACCCCGGCAGGAGCCGGTTTCAGGCACCGCATCTCCATTGGCATCCACCACTTCGGCCAGCGCCATATCGGGCTGGGC
>JBAUHP010000495.1:0-9849 GCA_049680345.1 Albidovulum sp.
AGGCTCAGCTCCTTCATCTCTGCGGTGGGTGCATAGGCCGCTATGACCCCGCGCGCGACCTCGGTCAGATCCACGGCGACCTCCTCCAGCTGATCAGAGCGGTAAAGCACCATTGCATGTTCCAACAGCTGGCTTGCCGATCGCGCACTTTCCTCGACCCCGCGAATGATGTTGCGCAAACGTTTGCGGGTTTCTTCGCTTTTGGTCTGGCGCAAGGCTATTTCCGCTTCGGCGCGCACCGTCGATAAAGGCGTGCGGATATGGTGGGCGGCCTCGGCGATGAAGGTTTCGGTTTGCGAAAGGGCAGTGCGCAACCGGGCGACAAAGCCGTTAAGCGCCCCCACAAGCGGGGCCATTTCCGACGGCGTCGGGTGGCGCACGGCGCGCAAATCGCGCGGGCCGCGCCGCCCGACAGCCTCGGCCAGACGGTTGATCGGGGCAAAGACACTGCTGGCCGACAGTAAGCTGAGCGGCACCGCCAGTGCGAAAAACCCAAGTCCCAGAAGGGCCGCGCGATTGGCCATCTGGTCGGCAATGGCCTTTTGCCCAAGCCTTGTCTGACCCACCAGAACCAGAACCGGGCGGGCCTTGGCGCCAATGATCATGCTGCGGGTCACGGCCGCAATCCGCAGATCGGCATCAAGATAGCGGGCGTAGTAGAATTCGGGCGAAAGAGAGGTGGGTGTATTGGGCGGCAAGGGCAGATCATCATAGCCGGTCACCGTATCTTGGCCCACATCAATACGGTAAAACAGCCGGTCTTCGCCCATCGCGCCCAGCATCGAAAAGGTCGAATAGGGCAAATCAATCTCTACTTCCGTCTCGGTGGCGCGCAACTGCTCGGCTATGGCGGTGGTGGCGGCCCCCAAAATCGCATCTTGTGTGGCCTCGGCTGCATCATTGGAAGCGACGCGGACGCTGACATATAAGAACACCGCCAAAACCGCGGCCACGCCCAACAATTGCAAGACCAGACGGCGGCGAAGCGAGCCTGCATAGCTTGCCGGATTGCCGCCCCCATTTTTCATGAAACCCAGCCGTTCATGAACAGGTCAGCCGGTAACCCATGCCGCGCACCGTATCGATACGCGCGGCAGATCCTGCAAGCTTCTTGCGCAAGCGCGCGACATAGACCTCTATCGCATTGTCGCTGACTGATTCCGCAAAGGAAAACAGCCGGTCGCAAAGCTGATCCTTGGAAAAGATGCAATCTGGCGCGCCCAGCAAAATTTCAAAAAGCCGCAACTCGCGGTTGCGCAATTCGCGCGCATCGCCCGCGATGGTCAGGGTGGCGGTCAAGGGGTTGAAGGACAGATCGGCATAGCTGCGCACGGTTTGCGCAGCCCCGTCGCGGCGGCGCAAAACCGCGCGGCAGCGGGCCTCCAACTCGGCAAAATCGAAGGGCTTGGTGATGTAATCATCCGCACCGCTGTCAAGCGCCTCTACCCGGTCCGACACCGAAGCGCGCGCCGTCATGACAATCACCGGGGTGTCATGATCGCCGCGGCGATGCCGGTGCAAGAACTGCCGCCCATCGCCGTCGGGAAGCATTATATCCAGCAAAATCAAGTCATAAGATGCCACATTCAGGCAATCTTCGGCGTCACGCAGGCTTGGGGCCCAATCAACACCGTGCCCGTTCAGCGTCAGAAGATCGCGCACTGAACGTGCAAGATCGGCATTATCTTCGACCAGTAAAAACCGCAAGAACTCCCCCTCGGGCCCATGGTGACAGGTTCGTGTCAGCTTCGGCGCTATTGATCTTTCGTGCAAGGGGGATGGTGCAAGGTCAGCTGTGCAAGACCAACAGCGCCCGCCCCCGGCATGAAAACGTCTGGGAGGACACGCATGAAACTGACATTCCTTAAAGGGCTGGCGACCAGCACGGTCTTGGCCTTTACCGCAAGCGGCACTTTTGCCACCGAATGTATCGCGCCCGCCAATGCCGGCGGTGGCTGGGATTTCACCTGCCGCCAGATCGGTAAGCTGCTTTACGACCTCAAGCAGGTCGATGCACCCGTGCAGGTGACCAATATGGCCGGTGCCGGTGGCGGTGTTGCCTATAACTACGTCGTGGCCGACCGTGGCGATGATGCCGATCTGATCATTGCCGCCTCTTCGGCGACCACCACGCGGCTGGCGCAGCGCGCTTACGGTGATGCGACCGCCGATCAGGTGCGCTTTGTGGGCGCCATTGGCGCTGACCCCGGCGTTATCGTCGTGGGCAAAGACAGCCCGTTCCAAGGCCTTGGCGATCTGGTTGACGCGATCAAGGCTGATCCGGGTTCGGTCACCTTTGCAGGCGGCTCGGCTGCGGGCGGGTTTGACCATATGAAGCCTTTGCTGGTCCTCAAGGCCGCTGGTTTTGATGATATCCGTTCGGTCAAATACATCGGCGTTGATGGCGGTGCGGATGCGATCACCCAGACCATCGGTGGCCACACCCAAGCCATGACCGGCGACATGTCTGAAATCGTGGGCTTCGTTCAGTCGGGTGATGTGCGCGTCCTTGCGGTGCTGACCGAAGAACGGGTTCCGGGTTTTGACGATATCCCAACCGCGCGTGAACAGGGCTTTGACGTGGTTTCGGTGAACTGGCGCGGGCTTTACGTGCCCAAAGGCATCAGCGACGAGGCATTCGAGGCTTGGGGTGCCAAACTGCAAGCCGTGGCCGACAGCGCCGAGTGGAAAGAAACCATGGCCGCAAACGGCCTTGCCCCCTTCACCAAAGTCGGCGGTGATTTCCAGTCCTGGATTGATGGCGTGATTGTCGAGACAGAAGAACTGTCGCGCGAAATCGGGGTCATTCAGTGATGAACAGCGACCGGATCTTTGGTCTGGTCATTGTACTTGGGGCGCTTGCGATGTTCGCAGGCGCCCTTCAAGTCAGGACCAGTTTCTTGTCTGACCCGCTGGGGCCAAAGGCATTTCCTATCCTGATTTCGGGATTCATGGTCTTGGCTGGCCTGTCTATTGCCTTGCGGCCCGACAGCGAACCGGATTGGCCGCAAAAACCGGCATTGATGCGGATGCTGGCCGCGCTGGCGATATTGGTGGGCTATGCCTATGCACTGCCGCCCCTAGGGTTCTTGGTGCCAACGGCCCTTGCCGCAAGCGTTATCAGCTATCTTATCCGCCCCAATCCGGGAACCGCCGCACTCACCGGCGCCGGGCTATCGGCGGTGCTGTTTGTCATCTTCAAATATGGGCTGGGACTGGGGCTTGCGCCATTGCCCCGGGCATTGATGGGCTAGGAACACATGGACATCTTTTCAAACCTTGCGATGGGCTTTGGTGTCGCACTGACGCCCTTCACCTTGTTTCTGGCGATTGTCGGCTGCTTTTTGGGCACGATCATCGGCGCCTTGCCGGGGCTTGGCCCCACCAATGGCGTGGCGATCTTGATCCCCTTGGCCTTTTCGCTGGGGCTGGATGCGACACAGGCCCTCGTGCTGATGACATCGGTCTATTACGGCACGATGTATGGCGGGCGGATCAGCTCAATCTTGCTGAACATTCCGGGGGATGAGCCTGCGATGATGACCACGCTTGACGGTTATCCGATGGCCAAGCAGGGTCGCGCCGGGGATGCGCTGGTGATCTCGGGCGTGTCGTCGTTTTACGGGGCGTTCTTGTCAACCGCGGGGCTCGCGATCTTTGCGCCGATGCTGGCCAGCATTGCCTATCTGTTTGGCCCATCTGAATATTTCGCGCTGTATCTTCTGGCCTTTTGCACGCTGGGTGGGGTGTCATCGAAAAATCAGGCCAAAGCGGCGGTGGCGGCATGTCTTGGCCTTGGGCTGGCGATGATCGGGCTTGATAATTCAACCGGCATGGCGCGGTTTACCGGCGGCAATATCCACCTGAACGACGGGATTGATTTCTTGGTGGCAATCGTCGGTTTGTTCGCAATATCCGAGGTGTTCATCTTTATCGAAAGCCATGGCAAAGACAGCGCGATCGGCGTCAAGCTTGGCAAGATCAACATTCCTTGGGCGGATCTGCGCGCCACCATCGGCACCAATCTGCGCGGCACCGGCATTGGCTTTATCGCCGGGGTCTTGCCGGGTGCGGGTGCCTCTTTGGGGTCTTTCATGGCCTATATGGCGGAAAAAAGCTGGCTTGGCTCAAAAGGCAGGTTTGGCACCGGCGATCCGCGCGGCGTCGCCGCCCCCGAGGCCGGTAACAACGCCGCCGCCGGTGGTGCTATGGTGCCGATGCTGACGCTGGGGGTGCCGGGGTCAGGCACTACGGCGGTGATGCTGGCCTTGTTGCTGACGCTCAACATCACGCCCGGTCCTTTGTTGTTCAGGGACCACGGCGATATTGTCTGGGGCCTGATTGCCTCGATGTTCATCGCCAATATCGTCTTGCTGATCATGAACGTGCCGATGGTGCGGATCTTCGTCAAAGTGCTGATGGTGCCTGCATGGGTATTGATGCCCTTGGTCACCATGGTGTCTTTTGTCGGTATCTACAGCCTGACGGGCAGCTATTTTGATCTGGTGATGATGGTGGGTTTCGGGGTGATGGGCTATTTCATGCGCAAGCTTGAAGTGCCGACCGTGCCGATCATCTTGGGGATCTTGCTTGGCAATGCGATGGAGGACAGCTTGCGCCGCGCCATGGTCATCTCGAACGGCGAGTGGACCTATCTCTTCTCCTCCCCCATTGCCATTGGCCTGTGGATCGCGGCCATCGGCGGGTTCTTTGCGCCGATGTTCTTGCGCGGGCTGTTGAAAAAGCCGCCGCTGCCCCAGATTGACCCGATGGAGGAATGATATGACGACCCGCGTTCTGGTCCCCTCAGGGGTTTTGTGCCTTGGCTTTGATGCCGATGCACTGGCGCGGGGCGTCGCGATGAAACCCGATATCATCTGCATCGACGGGGGGTCCACGGATAGTGGGCCCTTTTCGCTTGGGGCGGGCCAGTCAAAATATTCGCGCGCGGCCACCAAGGGCGAATGGCGCCAGTTGATGCAGGCACGTGCCGAAGCCGGGGTGCCTTTGGTCATCGGCACGGCTGGCACTTGCGGCACCGACAGCACGGTTGACTGGATGTATGCGATCACCTGCGAACTGGCGGCAGAGCTTGGGCAAGAACTCACCGTGGCACGGCTTTACTGCGAACAATCGGCCAAGGTGGTGATTGATGCGCTGGCCAAAGGCCGCCTGCGCCCCCTGACGCCCGCACCTGAAATCTCGGACCAAGCCTTGGCCGGGATGAGCCATATCGTCGCCCTTGCCGGTGCCGAACAAATCCTCGCGGCCCTGGCAACGGGTGCCGATATCGTCATCGCCGGGCGCACCACCGACACGGCGATTATCGCAGCCCTGCCCTTGTCGCGCGGCGATCATGCGGGCGGTGCGTGGCACGGCGCCAAAATCGCCGAATGCGGTGCGCTTTGTTCAACCAACCCCACCAGCGGTGTGATCATGGTTGATTTTGATGCCGAAGGTTTCACCGTTCAACCCCTGGCGGAAGGTGCCTGCTGCACCCCGCATTCGGTTTCGGCCCATATGCTTTACGAAAACTCTGACCCTTTCATCTTGTATGAACCCGGCGGCCATCTGGATGTGACCGACGCTTGCTACCGCGCGCTGGATGACCGGCGGGTGCGGGTCGAGGGGTCGAAATGGGTCACCGGGCCCTATTCGGTCAAGCTCGAGGGCGCGCGGATTGCGGGCTATCAGACCACGATCTTGGCGGTGCTGCGCGATGCGCATTACGTCGCCAATGCGCGCGCATGGGTGGATCAGCTTCACGGCTTCATGATCCAGACCATCAGCCACCGCATGGGGCTGCCAGCCGATGCCTACCGCTTGGAATTTCGCCTGATCGGCGTCGATGCGGTGCTTGGGGAAATGGAAAACCGGGTTGGCACCCCGGTGGAAATCGGCGTCTTGGGCCTGATCACCGCCGAAACGCCCGCGCTTTCGGCCGAGATCGGCAAGCTGATCAACCCCTTTGTCTTGCACTACCCCCTGACCAAGGGCGAAGAGCTTCCGACATTCGCCTTTCCCTATTCGCCCGCACAGTCCGAACGTGGGGCGCTCTATGAATTTGGCCTCAATCATGTGATGGAACTGGATGACCCGATGCAGGCCTTTCGGGTTGAGCTAAGCGAGGTGGGGCATGGCTAGACTGGATACCCAAGTCGTCAAGATCCGGTCCAAGAATGCCGGGCCGTTTTGGGTGACGATTGATGTGTTTTGCGGCACGCCTGCGGCTTTTGCCAAGGTCGGGGCCGCCTTGCAAACCGAAACGGTGGCCCGGCTTTTTCATCAGCCAAGCCAGATGTTGAAACGCTTCGACATCGCCGATCTTTCGGTGATCAAATTTTCCTTCCCGCGCCCGGTTGTGCAAGGTGCCGCCGCCGACCGCGACATGCATGGGGCGCAGTGGGCCGCCCTTTTGGCAGAACATGAACTTTAGCGCAAACTGGCGCGGCCCCGCACTTACGCTTGGCGTGGCGGGCATCGGGGTTGCGGTCTTCATCGCGGCGGGCCTGCCGTTGCCCTTGTTGCTGGGGCCGATGCTGGCCTGTCTGCTTGCGGCCCTGGCCCGGGTGCCGCTGACCTCGATGGGCGATCTTGGCACCTATTTGCGCACCTTTCTTGGCGTCGCGGTGGGGTCATCGCTGACGCCCGCGATTGTCGGGCAACTGCCTGCGATGGCCGGATCACTGGCCTTCGTGCCCCTGTTCGTGCTGGTGATCGGGGCATTGGGCTATCCGTTGTTTCGCCTTGGCTTTGGCATGTCGCATCCCACCGCCTATTACGCCGCCATGCCCGGCGGCTTGCAAGATATGCTGATCTTTGGCGAAGAAGCGGGCGGTGATGTGCGTGCGCTGTCGCTTATCCATGCAACACGGGTCTTGGCCATCGTCACCATAGCGCCTTTCATCATGTCGCATTTTTGGGGCACGGACCTGACCCGCCCTGCGGGCCTGCCCGCAAGCGAGATGGAGCCTTCGCAGATCATCTTGATGATGCTGGCGGGCGGCATCGGCTGGAAGGTTGCCGAAAGGGTCGGGCTGTTTGGCGCGTCAATCCTTGGGCCGATGATCCTGACGGCGGCGCTGACGCTTTCGGGCCTGATCACCCACCGCCCCCCGGCCGAGATGATCTGGGCCGCCCAGCTTTTCATCGGCATCGCCGTGGGGGCCAAATACGCGGGCATCACCTTGCGCGAAATCCGGCTTTATGTCTCGGCGGGGCTTGTCTATGCCTTGGGGCTTGCCATCATCAGCCTTGTCTTCATCGAAGCGATTGTGCTGCTGGATCTGGCGCCGATCTTGAACGCATTCCTGGCCTTCTTGCCCGGCGGCCAGGCCGAGATGGTGGTGATCGCCATATTGGCGGGCGCCGATCTGGCCTATGTCGTCAGCCACCATCTGTTGCGGGTTGTGCTGGTCATTGTCCTCGCCCCGGTGGTGGCGCGGCTGGTGCGTGCGCTGGGGATGCATGACTGACCCATCACCTGCGCACGCACCACCCTCAGGCGCTGTAAACCTCTTGCCCGCCCAATAGCGTCAGCAGCACATTGGTTTTTGAGATATCGCGGGTCTCGCAAGCATAGATATCCCGATCAAGCATGATCAGATCGGCATATTTCCCTAATGAGAGCGATCCCGTCACATCCTGCCGCCAGCCCGAGATTGCGGCATTGGTCGTGTACCCCTCGATACATTCTTCAAGCGTCAGGCTTTGTTCGGGCAAGAAGGCTGGCACATCGTCTGCGTCATCCGGCGACTGCCGCGTCATCGCGGTCTCGATGATTTCAAACGGGTTCAGGGTTGAAACCGACCAATCACTTGAAAGCGTCAAAAGCGCGCCCGCATCACGCAACGCCCGGAAGGCATAGATCCAGCGCCCGCGCGCCGCGCCCACCATCGGCAAGGCCAATTCGGTGATCGCGGGATCGTTGTAGGCCCAGAGGGGCTGGATATTGGCGACCACCCCAAGTTCGGCGAAACGCGGCACATCGGCAGGGTCGATACATTGGATATGGGCAATGTGGTGGTAGGCTGGCCAAGGCCCATTGGCGGCTTGCGCGGCTTGCATTCCGTCAAGCGCCGCGCGCGTCGCAAGATCGCCAATCGCATGGACATGTATCTGAAACCGCGCGCCGTCAAAGGCCACGAACATATCGTTGATCTGCGCGGGCGTGAACATCAGGGCGGCATTGCCGCCAATGGCATCGGAATAATCCTCAATCATCGCGGCGGTCCGGTTTTCAATCACCCCGTCAAGGAAGAACTTGGCGGAATGGATGCGAAACATCGGATACTGGCACTCGCGCCGAAGTGCCGACAGACGCGCCAGCGCCGCTTCGGTGGTTTCAAAGGCATCAACCCGTGCGGTGGCGATAACCCTTGCGGTCAAGTCCCCCGCCTTGGCCAGTGCCGCATAAACACGCGCATGGCGCTCAAGCACCATCGCATCCAGAACCGAGGTTATGCCGTGGCGATTGGCATGTGCCAGCGCATAGCGCACCCCACCCGCGAAATCCGCATCAGTTGGTTGCGGCATCCGGTCCTCGGCCCAGTAAACCGCGGTTTCATACAGCAAACCCGTAGGCTCGCCTTGCCCGTCGAGCACGAAATGGCCGTTTTGCGGATCGTCCAGCCCTTTGACCAGCCCCAAAACCTCGCAAGCGCGGGAATTCAGGCACGCGTTGTGACCGTCCGAGGCTTGGATTGAACAAGGCCGGTCCGGCACCGCCAGATCAAGCAGATGACGATCAAGATTATGCGCGCCAAAAAGGCCCGCATTCCAGCAACTCCCCAAGACCCATGCGCCCTTATGATTTGCGGCAAAGGCACGAAGCCGGGCAATCAGATCGTCGGTGCTGCGCGCGCCCGACAGATCAGCACTTTGGCTGACAAGCTGGCCGCCGTCTTGCACATGCAGATGCGTGTCGTGAAACCCCGGCAACACCAGCCGCCCGGCGGCGTCAATGACCCGCGTCTTTGGCCCCGCAACTGCGCGCATATCCTCGCTGCTGCCCAAAGCCGCCACCCGGCCCGCCGTTATTGCAAGGGCCTGAACGCGGGGGAAATGCACATCCATCGTGCGGATATCGGCATTGATAATGATCGTCTCGGGGCTTGCCATCGCTTTGCTTTCCCTCATGCAGCGTGGCCAAGCTTGACCCGAAACCCGGCCCCTTGGCAAGCCGACCCGCAGGCAAAACCCTTAGCCAAACGCCACCATATCCGCGATATCAATGGTAATCGCGAGGTTCCAGAAACGCGCGATTTCTTGCTCTGATCGCGCCAGTTCTGCCGCGTCTGCACCCGCAATCCGTTCGACGCGAAAGCCGAAACGCTCAAACCCGCAGGTGGGCAATGTGGTCAAGATCACCGGCACTACGCCGCGTTCGACCGCTGCACTTGCCAAACGCACGGCCACATCGGCGCAATCGGCCATGGGCTCGCGCATACGGATACCAATATAGGAAAAGGCCGGCTCCCCACGCGCCCACAAAACTGCCGAGGGCAAAGGCCCTGCCGCATTGGCGGCTATCACCTGGCCGGTGGCCTTGCCTTGTTCAAAGACCTCGACATCCAGATTGATCGGGGCTGTGGGGCTGATGCGGGTCAAGATCATGGCCCAATGATCGCGGTTCATGCGACCTCCATCGCCGCGATCAATTGCGCGGCTTTCTTTGTTCCGGGGGGCGGCAGGTCGGCGCCACCAAGGCTCGCGCGCAGCAGCGCCGCTTTGCCGCCATCAAGACAGGCGGTGACTTCGCGTTCCAGCAACAAAAGCTCATTCTCCAATATGCAGATGCTCAGCCCCCGATCTGCCGCCGCCCGCGCCCGGCGGGTCTGATCATCCAGA
>JBAUHP010000496.1:0-2345 GCA_049680345.1 Albidovulum sp.
TTGGACGCCCGCGCATAATAATCACCGACAAACACCGCCACATGCTTGCCCTTGCGCGTCACCTCCCAGGCACGCGCATCGGCGTGATAAAGCGGTGTGTCAAGCAAGCGGAACTCCAGCCCGAACAACCGGTTCGCACAATCGAAGGCCGCCGCAATCATCGCCTCCAGCCCCAGATAGGGTTTCAAGATCGCCTCATCCAAATCATGCTCGGCCAGCCGCCGCTTTTGCGCGTAATAGCGCCAATCCCACGGCTCCAGATCGCCGTTGATGCCGTCGTCGTGCATCATCGCGGCCAGAACCGCGGCGTCCGCCTCGGCCTTGGCGCGTGCGGGTGCCCAGACTTGCATCAGCAACTCGCGCACCCGCGCCGGGGTCTTGGCCATTTCAGGCTCCAACTTATAGGCCGCAAAACTGGCGTAACCCAAAAGCCGGGCGCGTTCTTCGCGCAAGGCCAGAATTTCGGCGGCATTGGCGCGGTTATCGCTGGCGCCGCCATTTTCGCCGCGCGCCACCCAGGCGCGGTAGGCCGCTTCGCGCAGATCGCGGCGCGGCGACAGTTCCAAGAACGGCACGATAAGTGAGCGGCTTAGGGTAAGCACATGGCCATCCTCGCCGCGTTCTTCGGCCGCAGCCCGGGCGGTGGCCACAACAAATTCCGGCAGCCCTTCCAGATCGGCCTTGGCCAGCGGCATGACCCAATCACGTTCATCTGTCAGTACGTTTTGGCTAAACGCGGTTGAAAGCACCGCAAGTCGCGCCTTGACCTCGGTCATCCGCCCTCGCGCCGCGCCGTCAAGGGCGGCGCCAGCGCGCACGAACATCTGCCGGTACAGCATCAAGACCCGCCGCTGTTCAAGGTTCAGCCCAAGGGTTTCACGCCGGTCCCACAAATCATTGATCCGCGCAAAAAGCCCTGCATTCATCGTGACTTCCGATGAAAACGCCGCCATTTTCGGCGCCAGATCGCGTTCAAGCGCTTGCCGCGCGGGCGTCGTGTCTGAACCCGCGAGGTTGTAAAAAACCGATGCCACCCGATCAAGGTTGTCTTCGGCAAGCTCTAACGCCTCGATCACATTGGCGAATGTCGGTGTATCTGACGCGGCGCCGATTTTTGCGATCCGCGCGCGCGCCTCGGCCAAAGCCGCATCAAAGGCGGGCGCAAAATCATCATCCTTGATCGCGGCGAAGGGCGGCAGGGCAAATTCGGCAGTCCAGGGGGTAAGCAGCGGATTGTTCATCGACAAATCTCCTTTGGTGCCACGCTATCGCGTTTCCACCCGATGATGAACCGGATTTCCGTAATGATTTCAGAATTGCCGGGACCGCATGCGCATCTCTATCCGCCGCAAGACAAGCGACAGCGTGATGGTCATGGTCAGATAGATCAGCGCCACAAGATTATAGGTCTCAAAATATCTGAAATTCCCCGCCGCCGTGACTTTACCCAATTGGGTGATATCGGTCACGCCAAGCACGGACACGAGTGACGAATCTTTCACCATCGCCACGAAATCATTCGCGTAGGGTGGCAAGATCGTGCGGAACGCCTGCGGCAAAACGATAAGGCGAAACCGCATCCAACCGGTTAGGCCCAGCGCCTCTGCGGCCTCGATCTGACCACGGTCGATAGATTGCAGACCCGCACGAAAAACCTCGGCCAGAAAGGCAGAATAAGCGATCATCAGCGCAATAATGGCGCGCCATAAAAGCGAGAAATCGCGGGTTCTTACCGGGGAAAAGCCAACCTGCTCGGCCAGTGAATTCCACAAGGTTACACCGGCGGGGGCCAGGGCAAAGGCCACGTAAAGCAGCAAGACCATGATCGGCACACCGCGCACCACCTCAACATAGAACCGGGCGATCTGGCGCAATACCAAAAACCGCGACAGCGATGCAAGGGCCAGCCCCAGCCCCAGCAGCGAAGCCAATGAAAAGGCGACCAGAGTGACAAAGATCGTGGTGCTGACGCCCTTGCCCAACTTGCCGATGGCTTCTGACAATATCGGGTCTTCAAAGACCAGATAGAACATCCACAGGCCAAGGCCGACCACAACGACAAGCCAATAGGGGAAATCGGGTTTGTCTTGCGAAGACGGGGTCATGGGCGGCTGGCCCCGGCATTTGCACCGGGGCCTTCAGGCATGAAGCTCATTCGCCAAGCTTGTAGTCAAGGAACCACTTTTGGTTCAGCGCCTCAAACGTGCCATCCCCTTGCAGATCGGCGATCGCGGCATTGATCGGGGCCACAAGATCGGAGCCTTTTGGGAAGATAAAGCCAAAATCCTCAGACCCCATCGGATCTCCGATGATCTTGAGCGCCCCGCCCGAGGCTGCCGCATAGC
>JBAUHP010000497.1:0-7763 GCA_049680345.1 Albidovulum sp.
AAACACTTGCGACGGATGGGTATAGCCCCAGTCCAGCCCCAGCCTGCTGGCCAGTTCCGTGGTGATCCACCAATCTTCTCGCGCCTCGCCGGGAGGCGTGGCGGCGGCCCGGCCGATCTGGACCTGACGGTTGGTGTTGGTGACCGTGCCGTTCTTTTCATAGAAGGCGGCGGCGGGTAGGATCACATCGGCATAGTTGGCGGTTTCGGTCAAGAAAATGTCCTGAACCACAAGATGCTTGAGCGAGGCCAAGGCTTCGCGGGCATGGTTAAGGTCCGGGTCCGACATCGCGGGGTTTTCACCAAGGATATACATGCCTTTGACCGTGCCTTCATGCACCGCATCAAGGATCTCGGTCACCGTCAGGCCCTTTTCTGCGGAAAAGTCGCCAGTGCCCCAGATATCCGAGAAATGCCCGCGGATCTTATCGTCGGTCACGGTCTGATAGTCGGGCAAGAACATCGGGATAAGCCCAGCGTCAGACGCGCCTTGCACGTTGTTTTGGCCACGCAGCGGATGCAAGCCAGCGCCAGGGCGCCCAACCTGACCACACATCAGCGCAAGTGAGATCAGGCAACGCGAATTATCGGTACCGTGGATATGCTGCGAAATGCCCATACCCCAGAAGATCATCGCCGACTTCGCCGTGGCAAACACGCGGGCAACTTCACGCAATGTCTGGGCCGGAATACCGCAGATACCTTCCATCTTTTCGGGTGAGAAGTTGGCAAGATGGGCCTTTTCCGCTTCCCAATTTTCGGTATAGGCGGCGATGTACTGACGATCGTAAAGCTCTTCCTCGACGATCACATGCATGATTGCGTTCAGCATCGACACGTCGGCACCGGGGCGGAACTGAAGCATATGGGTGGCGAAGCGGCGCAGGCCGACACCGCGCGGGTCCATCACAATCAGCTTGCCACCGCGTTTGGTGAACTGCTTGAAATAGGTGGCGGCAACCGGGTGGTTTTCAACGGGATTGGCGCCAATGACGATGGCCACATCGGCGTTCTTGATCTCATTAAATGTGGCCGTGACAGCACCAGAGCCGACATTTTCCAGCAAAGCCGCAACCGATGAGGCATGGCACAGCCGGGTGCAGTGATCGACGTTGTTATGGCCAAAGCTCTGGCGGATCAGCTTTTGGAACAGATAGGCTTCTTCATTGGTGCATTTGGCCGAACCAAAGCCAGCAACAGCTTTGCCGCCGGTTTCAGCGGTAAGGGCTTTCCAGCCATTCGTTGCCGCATCAAGCGCCTCATCCCAGGTCGCTTCGCGGAAAAACTCTGACCAGTTGCTCGGATCGACATTCAGGCCCTTGGCGGGCGCATCTTCACGCCGGATCAAGGGTTTGGTCAGGCGGTGGGGGTGGTGGATATAGTCAAAGCCAAAGCGGCCCTTGACGCAAAGGCGGCCTTCGTTGGCGGGGCCATTGATGCCCTCAACATATTTCACCTTGCCGTCTTTGACCTTGAGGGACACCTGACAGCCAACACCGCAGAACGGGCAGACCGATTTCACTTCTTCGTCGAAATCCTTGCTGTCGCCCTTTTCCGCCGCATCAAGCACGGTCGCCGGCATCAGCGCGCCGGTCGGGCAGGCCTGCACGCATTCACCGCAAGCCACACATGTGCTTTCGCCCATCGGATCGGCGAAATCGAAGGTGGGATAGCTGTCATGGCCACGGCCGGACATGCCAATCACGTCATTGACCTGTACCTCGCGGCACGCACGCACGCAAAGCCCGCATTGGATACAGGCATCAAGGTTAACCCGCATTGCGACATGGGTGTCGTCCAACAGTGGAATGCGGTCTGGCTCAATCGCCGGGAAGCGGCTTTCTGACACGCCCTGTGCTGCGGCCATGTCCCACATATGGGAGGATTTGTCATGGGCAACGGCCTGTTCCGGTTGATCGGCCAGCAACAATTCCATCACAAGTTTACGCGACTTTTCGGCGCGCTCACTGTCGGTCTTCACGACCATGCCGTTGGAGGGATTGCGGCAGCAAGAGGCCGCCAGCACACGCTCTCCATCAATCTCGACCATACAGGCGCGGCAATTGCCGTCGGGGCGATAGCCGATCTGATCCTTGTGACACAGATTGGGAATATCGGTGCCTTCGCGCTTGGCAACTTCCCAGATGGTCTCGCCCGGCAGGGCTGAAACTTCGCTGCCGTCGAGGGTGAACGTGATCGTTTCTATGCGGTTTCCATCAGGCATATCAGACCTCTTCCGGGAAATGTTTCATTGTCAGTCTGATCGGGTTTGGTGCGGCTTGCCCCAAACCACAGATGGAGGCATCCCCCATCACGGTGCAAAGATCTTCAAGCAGGTCTTGATCCCATTTGGGGGCCTGCATCAGCTTCACCGCCTTTTCGCAGCCAACCCGGCACGGTGTGCATTGCCCGCAGCTTTCCGTCTCGAAGAACCGCAGCATGTTAAGTGCCGCATCGCGCGCGCTGTCCTTGTCGGACAAGACCACTACAGCGGCAGAGCCGATGAATGTGCCATGCGGTTGCAACGTGTCGAAATCCAGCGGGATGTCGTTCATTGATGCGGGCAGCAGGCCGGAAGACGGACCGCCGGGCTGATAGGCTTTGAAGACATGCCCATCAATCATGCCGCCAGAGGCTTCGATCACATCAAGAATGGTCGAACCGGCTGGCAACAGATGCACGCCGGGGTTCTTGACCCGGCCCGATACCGAATAGCTGCGCAATCCCGTGCGGCCATTCTTTTCAACCGAAGACAAAATCTCGGGCCCTTCGCGCAAGATCTTGGTGATCCAATGCAGGGTTTCGACGTTATGGACCAGTGTCGGGCGGTTGAAAATACCGACCTGCGCCACATAGGGCGGACGGTGGCGCGGCAGGCCGCGCTTGCCTTCGATGCTTTCGATCATCGCGGATTCTTCACCGCAGATATAGGCACCAGCACCGCGGCGCAGCTCAATATACCCCGGCTTGGCGATGCCAGCGGCCTCTAGCGCCGCGATTTCTTTGGCCAGAATATGCAAAACTGCCGGATATTCGTCGCGCATATAGATATAGCAGCGTTCAGCCTCTACCGCCCAAGCGGCAATCAAGATGCCTTCCAGCATCAGATGCGGGGTGCGTTCAAGATAATAGCGGTCCTTGAATGTGCCCGGCTCTCCCTCATCGCCATTCACGGCCAGATAGCGCGGGCCCGCATTGGCGCGCACAAAGCCCCATTTTTTGCCCGAAGGGAACCCGGCGCCGCCAAGACCGCGCAGGCCCGAGGCCATAACGGTTTCTTGCACCTTTTCCCAATTGCCCGATTTGTGCAAGTCGGCCAGCTTGGCATATCCGCCCGCCGCACTGTAGGCTGCCAGATCTTCGTAGGCCGGGATTTTTGCGTGAAAATCGCCTTTGGCAATCGCGGCTTCGACCTTGGCCGGTGTTGCGTGGTCAATGTGCAGATGGCCGATTTCAAGAACCGGCGCTGTGTCGCAGCGCCCCATGCAAGGCGCGCGCAGCACCCGGATTTTTGCCGGGTCATGCCCGGCCTCAAGGGCTGCGATCAGCGCGTCAGACCCGGCAAGTTCGCAAGACAGCGATTCGCAAACGCGAATTGTCAAATCGGGCGGTGGTGTTTCCTCTTCGCGGATCGGGTCGAAATGGGCGTAAAAGGTCGCCACTTCCCAGATTTCTGCCATGGAAAGGCGCATTTCTTCGGCCAGGGCGCGCAGATGGGCTGCGGCAAGGTGGCCATGCGCATCTTGAATGAGGTGCAAGAATTCGATCAGCAGATCGCGGCTGCGCGGACGGTCGCCCAAAAGTGCCTTTACCTCGGCGATTGCGGTATCGTCGAGCTGACGGCCCTTCGGGGTCTTGCGCCCCCGGCCTTTGCCCGACTTCCAGACGCCGTTTTGTTCATCCAATGCCATTGCTGCTGTCCATTTTCCAAGATTTCGGGCGTCGTCCGGCCTTGCCGCTTGCGCGTCTTGTGACAAAGTCGGCTTCGTATTTCAATTCCGCTATACCGTCGATTGATAGGCATTGCCTATTGATATTCGATTTATCCAGTGGAAACACTTGTCGCAATTTTACCGTGACGCATAGACAGGATGCGGCAATTTGCGTATCCCCTGCGCCATGACATGGGATCAAGAAATTGACGCAACCGGGCTGCTGTGCCCCCTGCCGGTGCTGAAAGCGCGCAAGCGGCTGAAGGGCATGGAGAGGGGCGCAATCTTAAGGTTGATCACAACCGATCCGGCCGCCGTTGTTGATGTGCCACATTTTTGCGCCGAGGCCGGGTATGAATTGGTTTCAACACAACAAGACGGTTCTGCGCAGGTCTATCTGATCATGCGCAGCTAGCCCATCAGGCCAAAGCCGCAATAGGGCATGAACCGCACCATTGTGCCGGGTCTAACCTCAACCGCCCCGTCTGGCAGTTCGACCAGCCCGGTTGCCCATGACAGCCCGCTGATCCGGCCTGACCCTTCAGAGGCAAAAACCTCGGCCTGCCCGGCGGCGTTTAGTCTAGCGCGAAGATATTCGCGGCGGCCGGGTTTTTTGGATTTGGTAAAGGCTGCGGGCAGGGTGAAGGCCAGCGGTGCGGCCCAGCCCGCGCCCGCCATAAGCGACAAAGCGGGGCGCGCGAAGATCAAGGCGCAAACAAGGGCCGCGACCGGGTTGCCGGGCAGGCCAAAGACCGGCACGCCGTGCCAAAGCGCCAATGCCAGGGGCCGTCCCGGCTTCATTGCAATACGCCAGCTCGACAGGCTGCCCTTGGTGCGCAAAAGGGTTGAGACATGATCTTCATCCCCCGCTGAAGCCCCCCCCGACGTCAAGATCACATCGGCCACGGATGCCGCCTGATCCAGTCGCTCGGCGATCTGGTCGGGATCGTCGCGGACATGGCCAAGATCAACCGGTGTGCATCCCCAATCTGCGGCCAGCGCCAGCAGCATCGGGCGGTTGGCATCATAGATCTGATGGGTGGCTGCCTCTTGCGCGGGATCGGCTATGATTTCGTCTCCGGTAGACAATACCCCGACCCGAAGGGGGCGAAAGACCGAAACTTCCGCTATACCAAGCGCCGATAAAAGCGCCAGATCAGGCGCGCGCAGGCGGTGCCCAGCTTTTAGCGCGACATCGCCCAAGTTCATATCTTCGCCCGCCCGCCGGGTATTGGCATTGGCCTTGATCGGGCCATCAAAGGCCAGCGTGGCCCCGTCCGTGGCGCAGTCTTCCTCCAACACCACGGTATCAACGCCGGGGGGCAATATAGCACCCGTCAGGATGCGAACAGCGAAACCTGCCGGGACAGAATCACCGTATGGCTGCCCGGCGGCGGCGCGGCCGGTGACAAGTGGCAGGCGTTGCAGGCCTTTGCCGGTTGAGGCATGGGCGAAGCCATAACCGTCGACGGCGGAATTCGCACTTGGCGGGTTTGATCGGCGCGCAACACAATCGGTGGCCAGAATGCGCCCGCGCGCAAACGAAGTCGCCACGGTTTCGACTTGTGTAAGCGGCGTAAGCGCGGCTTGCAGCCTTGCCAAAGCCTCATCCACCGGCACCCATGACACGCCTTGCGGCATGGCAAAACAATCGTCGCGCAAGCGGGGTGGGATAAGGTCGTGGCCGGTCATAACCCGACCTCACCCAAAACGAAATCGGCGATTGCGGCGGTATCGTTAAGGTCAAGCACCGGCACACGAAGTGACGCCAATACGGTGTCTGAAGCGATGGCGCGGATGGTGGGGTTATCAAGTGCCAAAAGCGGATGTGGGATTTCGCCCCGATGGGTCTCGATCTTGGGATGTGGCTCTGATTTATAGCCCTCGATCAACACAAGATCGACCGAGGCGAGATGGGTCAGCAATTCCGCAAGCTGCGGCTCCTTCGCACCGCGCAATTCATGCATCAAGGCCCAACGAAGTGGCGAGGCGAGTATGACTTCTTGCGCGCCCGCCGCGCGGTGGCGGAAACTGTCGCGCCCCGGCTGATCGACATCGGTCGAGTGGTGGGCGTGCTTGATGGTGGATACGGAAAAGCCGCGCGCCGTAATCTCAGCCACCAAACGTTCCATCAATCCGGTCTTGCCGGAATTCTTCCAACCGGTGACCCCAAAAATTTTCATGCTTGCGCCTTCAGCAAGATTTCTGCCTGTGCAATATCTTCGGGCGTGTTGATGTTAAAGAACGGATCAAATGGTGTGCCAGCGAAAGGCGCGGTTCCGGCATGGTGCTGATCGGTCCAGATCACGATTTTGCGCAAGCCGCCCTTCAATGCCGCGCGAAGATCATGGCGTAGCGCGACGGGCCAAAGGCCGAATGTCGGTTGCCGCCAGATCTTGCCATCGGCGTCTTCTGTGGCGGCCAAGGCAAGGCCCGTGGGGCCAGCCGCCGCGCGCAGCCGCGTCACCAGATCGGCGGGGAAAAACGGCGTGTCGGCGGCAGCGGTTACGATAGCCTCGGCACCAAGATCAGCGGCCCAGTCAAGCCCGGCCAACACACCGGCAAGTGGCCCCGGATGATCTGGCAAACTATCGGGCAGCACCGGCAGACCAAGATCAGCAAACCGCGCCGGATCGCCATTGGCATTAAGCGCAAGCGGGCCGCATTGCGCGCTCAGCCGTGCGACGACGTGGTCTATCAACCGCTTGCCGCCGACCAGCCGCAGGCCCTTGTCGCCGCCGCCCATCCGGGTCGCGCGGCCACCGGCAAGGATCACACCGGGCAGGTCAATCATCTGCGGTTCCTTTGCGGCGATGTTTTGCCCCCTCGTCCGCGACCACGGATATATCGGCGTCACGGATCAAGCGATCCTCGCCCGCCAGACAAACGAACCGTTGGCCGCGCATCCGGCCAATCAAGGTAAGACCAACCTCGCGCGCAATCTCTACCCCCCAAGCGGTAAAGCCAGAGCGTGACACAAGAACCGGAATGCCCATCAAGGCGGTCTTGATAACCATTTCCGAGGTCAGCCGCCCGGTTGAGTAAAGGATCTTGTCGGCCGCCGCGACCTGATGGCGAAACATGAAGCCTGCGATTTTATCGACGGCATTATGGCGCCCGACATCTTCCATATAAACCAAGGGGCGGTCGCGTGTGCAAAGGACAGTGCCGTGGATGGCGCCAGCCTCAAGATAAAGCGACGGCGTGGTGTTGATTTCGCGGGCAAGTGCGTAAAGCCAACTGGTGCGAAGTTCAGCGGCGGGCAGGGTCAGGCCTTCAAGCCCCTCCATCATATCGCCAAAGACAGTGCCCACGGCGCAACCAGAGGTGCGGGTTTTTTTCTTCACCTTCTCTTCGTAGGAAGTCTTACGCTTGGTCCGCACCACGACGGTTTCAATCTCGGCGTCGTAATCAACGCCGGTCACGATATCGTCGCTATGCAGCATGCCTTGATTGCGCAAAAAGCCCAAGGCAAGGTAATCGGGGTAATCCCCAATGGTCATGGCGGTGACGATTTCCTGGCTATTGAGGTAGATCGTCAGGGGCCGTTCCTCGACCACCGAAATTTCCGTCACGGCGCCCGTATGATCATGGCCTGATATCCGCCGTGTCAGGCGCGGATCATGCGGGCAGGGAAGGATCGGGTAATCGGGGGGCATGGGGCAGCTTTCTTGTTGGACCGGCATCATGTATGGCTGCGGATGCAGTTTCAAGAGGAAGTGGGAAAGCCCATGCTTGGCTATGTGATTGCTGAAGGCGCTGGTGTGGCCGACCGGTTGCTGGCTGATGCGGCACAGATCTTGCATGCCGAAGCCTTGCCGCTGGTTGGCGC
>JBAUHP010000498.1:0-1676 GCA_049680345.1 Albidovulum sp.
ATGTCAGTATCGGGCCATGGTCGGGCTTTTCCATGCATCCGGTCGAACATTTCTTGTATCTTTCAAGCTTGGCCATCCATTGGGTCGTCGCCTCACACCCGATCCATCTGATCTTTCACGTCATCTATCAGGGGCCGGGGGCCGCGATGACCCATACCGGCTATGAGGATCTGTTGGTGCGCGACAAGCGGCGGCTCGCACTCGGCACCTTTTACCATCAGCTTCACCACCGCTATTATGAATGCAACTACGGCAATCAAGAAATGCCGTGGGATCGCTGGTTCGGCACCTTTCACGATGGAAGCGACAGCGCCACCCAAGAAACCCGCGCCCGCAAAAAGCGCATGTACGGACAATGATCGCGCCCGCTATGCCGTTTGGCGGTCCTTGAGGATCAGCTCTGCGGCCTTTTCACCGATCATGATTGCGGGGGCATTGGTGTTGCCCGACACAATCTCAGGCATGATCGCGCAATCTGCTACCCGCAGCCGCCCGATGCCGTGCACCTTCAGCGCCGCATCAACCACGCATTCGGGGCCGCTGCCCATCTTGCACGTGCCGGTGGGGTGATAAATTGACACGCTGTTGTTGCGCGCCCAGGCCAGATGGCCGTCGTAATCATCCATGCCAAGCGCCGCATCGGGCCGGAACTCTGACGCGATCTTTGACGAAAGCGGCGCGTGGCGCGCGATCTGGCGCGCGATTCTCACACCGGCCACAAGCGTGCGGCAATCGGTTTCGGTGGACAGGTAATTCGGGATGATCTTGGGGTAGCTTTGCGGATCTGGCCCGGCAAGCCGAATCTCGCCCCGGCTTTCGGGGCGCAGCTGGCAAACCGACATGGTGAAGGCAGAAAACGGATGCACACCCGCGCCGGGGCTGTCGGCAGACCAAGGCTGCACGTGAAACTGAATATCGGGGGTTTCAACCTCGGGCCGGGTCTTGAAAAAACCGGTGGCAAGGCTTGCCGCCATCGTCATCGGGCCAGACCGGAACAAGGCATATTTCAGCGCGATCCGCATCTTGTTTGGCAAGCTGCGCACTTCATCATTCAAGGTCGCCTCGTTACATTTATAGACAAGACGGGCCTGCAGATGGTCTTGCAGATTGCGGCCCACGCCGGGCAGGTGGTGCAACGGCGTGACACCGTTTTCCTTCAGATGGTCGCCGTCACCGATGCCCGAATGCATCAATATCTGCGGCGACCCGATCGCCCCTGCGCATAAGATCACCTCGCGCAGCGCGGCCAGCGTCACCAGCTTGCCGCTGGCATCACTATAGGTCACGCCACTGGCCATATTGCCCGCCAGATCAATCCGCCGAACCAGCGCACGGGTGATGATTTTCAGGTTCGGGCGCGACTTGACCGGGTTCAGATAGGCCACGGCGGCACTGCACCGGCGGCCATTCCTTGTGGTCAGCTGGAAATAGCCCGCACCCTCTTGATCAGCACCGTTGTAATCGGGGTTGAACCGGTATCCGGCGGCCTGCGCGGCCGCGACCCACGCATCGCAGATCGGGCGCTGAATGCGCATGTTAGAGACTGATAATGGCCCCTCATTGCCGTGAAAATCATCCGCGCCGCGTTCGTTGTTTTCCGACCGCCGGAACAAAGGCAACACATCATCCCAACCCCAGCCGGTATTGCCCATTTGCCGCCAGCGGTCGTAATCCCG
>JBAUHP010000499.1:0-1850 GCA_049680345.1 Albidovulum sp.
GCCATTTGGCTGCAAACATCGGTTCGCTATTGATCACGATTGCGCCTGCGGGTTTTTCCAAAAATGCCTCGGTCGCCTCGGCAATCTGATCGAAGGCGGGCGAGATTTGCGCCAGATATTGCGCCCCTGCCTGGGTAAGCCGCAGCCCGCGCGGCAGGTCTTTGAAAAGCTTGGTGCTTAGCGGCCATACATTCACGCATACATCTGCAGCTATGCCTCTATAGCTCCATTCGCATCCATAAAACCGCAACTGCGATGTATATAGCTACAGCGCAAATTAGTCCGAGTGCTCCCCACAACTCCCATAAACCCAAAATGAACAACGTTCCCGGAACGCACGTGACTGTAAGAAATCTTCGCACTAGTACAGTCCGCACTGTTTTGCACATTTATCTGTACAGATTGCATCTCGACACATTGAATTTATCGGAACGCTAGTAACAGGCCCAGTGCGAGTACCCGCAGCCGCATCTCCAGCCCGCGCACATGGCGGCTTATGGCGGAATGGCTTACGCCAAGCTCTTCCGCCGCGCGCGAAAAGCTTTCATGCCTGCCTGCCGCGTCAAAGGCGCGCAATGCGTTCAGCGGTGGCAAGTTACGTGACATGGTTTTATGTGACTTTTTCGCACATGTATTGTCAAGCAATTGTCTTTGCCAAGGGCAGGCGTGACCGCCATGCTGAAAAGGTTCAGCACAGAAAGCCATCCCCATGAGAGCCATAAAAACGCGCCTGCGCGACCGATATTTCCTTTCGATACAACGGGCTTTTGCCATGACCATCTGGCCATTGCGCCTTTGGCCAAGACGCGAACCTTATCTGAGCGACCATTTGGCCCAAGACATTGGCATGGACCCAGCCGATCTGGAAAGGCACAGGTTGATCTGGCCTTCGCAATCTTCGGACTGCCCCAAAGAATAAAGGCAGCGGCCTGGCGCTGGAGGCCCTTTCCGCGCCCGCAGCGGGGCGTTAGTCTGCCACCATGCACGCCAATCTTGATGCCATATTCGCAGCCCTTGCCGACCCGACCCGCCGGGCGATCCTGACCATGCTTTTGGAAGATGACATGGCGGTGACCGACGTGGCCGAGCCGTTCAAGATGTCGCTTGCGGCGATCTCAAAGCACCTCAAGGTGCTGGCCGAGGCGGGGCTGATCGCACAAGAACGGCGCGGCCGGGTGATCTGGTGCAAGCTTGACCCCGGCGCGATGCGGGCCGCGACCGTGTGGATACAGGGGTTTGGGCTTTTCGAGGCCATCGATCTGGATGCGTTTGAGCGGTTCTTGGAAGGCGAAGTCGGAAGCTGACGCCAAGGCGCTATTCTTGCACCAGCATCGCCAGCGCCGCGATGGTGGCCGCGACCCCAAGCAGCACAAGCCCGCTTGGCACCGGATTGCCCAAGGCAATTTCCCACAAGATCACCCATGACGGGGTCAGATAGGTATAGGCCATGACCTTGGAGGCAGGCAGGCGCAGGGCCGCGTATTGCAACAAGACGAAGGTGATCGCGGTCGCAAAGATGACGGTATAGGCAAGGGTGACCCAGACGATGGCCGGCAGCGCGCCCCAATCGGTTGCGGCAATGTCGGACCAGCCCCACAAGACCAAAAGGATGCAGCCGGTCACAAGGACGCCAAAGGAAAAGACCACCGGGCTTTCGCCGCGGTTCAGTTTGCGCACCAGGGGGGTGTAAAGGGCATGGGCGATGCAGCCCCAAAAATAGATGACCTCGCCCGCGCCGACCTGAAATTGCAGCAATGCCGCGATATCGGCGCGAAAGATCACCCAGACCGCGCCCGCCCCGCCGATGGTCAGGGCAAGGGCCATGCGCAGGGTGGTGATCTGGCGCAACA
>JBAUHP010000500.1:0-7186 GCA_049680345.1 Albidovulum sp.
TGCCCGACACCTTGTAAAGCGCGATGCGCATTCGTGCGGCCGGGCAGCCGCGTGCCGTATCCAAAACATGCGTGGTCAGATATCCGTCAGCCATAGGCCTCTCCTTGCTCAATCGCTTTATAATGCCTGCATGGCGCCCGAATGACGATAACGCGATTTTCCGAAAGGTCTTTCAGGTTTTTGGATATAATCTAATCATCCACCACAAGGTAACACTACCCCAACAATCGACCGAAAAGGGCCCTGCCCATGAACCGCTACCCCCGCAACATGTCAGGCTACGGCCAGACCCCACCCGACGCGCAATGGCCGGGTGGCGCAAAAATCGCCATCTCATTGGTGCTGAACTACGAAGAGGGCGGCGAAAACTGCACCTTGCACGGTGACAGCGGGTCAGAGGCGTTCTTGTCTGACATCCCCGGCGCCGCACCTTGGCCCGGCAAGCGTCACTGGAATATGGAATCGGTCTATGAATACGGCGCGCGCGCCGGCTTCTGGCGGCTGCACCGTCTGTTTACTGGCATGGATATTCCGGTCACGATCTTTGGCGTGGCCTCAGCCCTTGCCCGTTCCCCCGAACAGGTGGCCGCGATGAAATCCGCCGATTGGGAAATCGCGTCGCACGGCCTCAAATGGATCGAACATAAGGATATGTCCGAGGCCGAAGAACGCGCCCAGATCGCCGAAGCGGTCCGCCTTCACACCGAAGTCACCGGCGCCCGCCCCACCGGCTGGTATACCGGGCGCTGTTCGACCAACACCCTGCGCCTGACCGCCGAGGCGGGTTTTGACTGGATCTCCGACAGCTATGATGATGACCTGCCCCATTGGCAAGAAGTCGGCGCGCGCGATCAACTGGTCATCCCCTATACGCTGGAGGCCAATGATATGCGCTTTGCAACCGCGCCGGGCTATACCACCGGCGCGCAGTTCTACTCCTATCTGAAAGACGCCTTTGATACGCTTTATGCCGAGGGTGAAGCAGGTGCTGCCAAGATGATGAACGTCGGCCTGCATTGCCGCCTTATCGGTCGCCCCGGCAAGATCGCAGGTCTCAAGCGCTTTTTGGATTATGCCAGGGGCCACGACGGTGTGTGGTTCCCACGCCGCATCGACATTGCCCGCCACTGGGCAAAGACCCACCCGCCGCAGCGGTCCGAACGCCCCAGCCAGATGGACCGGCCCACCTTCGTGGCCCATTACGGTGACGTCTTTGAACATTCGCCCTGGATCGCCGAACGCGCATGGGGGCTGGAACTTGGCCGCGCCCATGATACCGCCACCGGCCTGCACAACGCCCTTGCCCGGATGTTCAGGTCCGCCAGCCGGGCGGAACGCCTTGGCGTTTTGACCGCCCACCCCGATCTTGCGGGCAAGCTTGCGGCGGCCAAGCGGCTGACGGTCGCATCAACCACCGAACAGGTCGGCGCCGGACTTGATGCGCTGACCGATGCAGAACGCACGACCTTCGCCGAGCTGAACGAAGCCTATGTCAGCCGTCACGGTTTTCCCTTCATCATCGCGGTGCGCGACAACACCAAGGCTATGATCCTCAACGCCTTTCAATCCCGCCTTGCCCATGACAGCGAAACCGAATTTGCCGAGGCCTGCGCCCAAGTGGAACGTATCGCCGAACTGCGCCTCAAGGACATGTTGCCATGACCCGATATTACAGCCCCACAGGCGGTCTGCCCCCGCAAACCGCGCTGATGACCGGGCGCGCCGTCTTTAGCGAAAGCTATTGCGTCATCCCCAAGGGCTGCTTTTCCGATATCGTGACCAGCTTCTTGCCCGGCTGGGCAAAGACCCGCATGTGGCTCATCGCGCGGCCCATGTCGGGGTTTTCCGAAACCTTCAGCCAATATGTGATGGAAGTCTCCCCCGGCGGCGGATCGGACACACCCGAACCCGAGGCCGGTGCGCAATCCGTGATCTTCGTCACCGAAGGCGAAATCTGGCTTTCGCTTGATGGCCTTGAACATGAGCTTGGCAGCGGCGGCTATGCCTATATTCCACCCGGGTGCGATTGGCGGTTGCGCAACGGCACCGATCACCCGGCCCGCTTTCACTGGATCCGCAAGCTTTATGAACCCGCCCCTGGCATCGCGGCCCCGCAAGCTTTCATCACCTCCGATATGGCCGTCAAACCAACCCCCATGCCCGACACGGGCGGGCGTTGGGCCACAACCCGTTTTACCGATCCCGAAGACCTTTCGCATGACATGCATGTCAATATCGTCACCTTCCAGCCCGGCGGTGTGATCCCGTTTGAGGAAACCCATGTGATGGAACACGGGCTTTACGTGCTTGAGGGCAAGGCGGTCTATAAGCTCAACCAAGACTGGGTAGAGGTTGAGGCAGGCGATTTCATGTGGCTGCGCGCCTATTGCCCGCAGGCGTGCTATGCCGCAGGCCCCGGCCCTTTCCGCTATTTGCTTTACAAAGACGTCAACCGCCACGCCAAGCTGCGCGGCCCCGGCGCCTTTGGAAGCTGAGCGAATGGACCCTATGACCGAAACCATCGCAACCGAGCCCCTGACCGCCGCCGCCTTCGCGCCTTTTGGCGATGTGCTTGATGCGACCGGCGATTTTCGCCTGATCAACGCAGGCCTTTGTCAGCGCCATCATGATCGCGCCCGACTTGATTTTGGGCCGGACGGGCGTGCCGGCATCTCTGTCTTCAAGGCCGAACCCCGCAGCCTGCCTTACCAGTTTGATATGGTTGAACGTCACCCCGAGGGGTCACAGGCCTTTATCCCGATGGGCCTTGCGCCGTTTTTGGTGATCGTGGCCCCCGATGAAACCGGCAAACCCGGCCGCCCGCGCGCCTTTTTGACGGCAGCGGGCCAAGGCATCAATCTGCACCGCGGCATATGGCATGGGGTCTTGGCCCCGCTTACTGCCCCCGGCCTGTTCGCCGTGGTGGACCGTATTGGCGCCACTCCAAATCTAGATGAGTTTTGGTTTGACAAACCATATGTAGTTGCGCCCAATTCATAACAAAGGGCCGATCAACGGCCCAATGCAAAACCCCAAAAGGGGACCAGAGGGAGAGAAACCATGACAGACGCCTCAATCGGGACGCCGGAGCAGCTCCGCGATCCTGACTATATGCCGCCACTGGCCAAGGCCGTGCCCTTGGGTATCCAGCATGTTTTGGCGATGTTCGTCTCAAACGTGACACCTGCGATTATCGTCGCGGGTGCGGCCGGCATCGGCTTTGGCTCTGACCAGGGCTCGCTTGGCTTTCCGGATATGAGTTACATGATCCAGATGTCGATGCTGTTTGCAGGGATCGCGACCTTGTTTCAGACAATGGGCATGGGGCCCGTCGGTGCGCGCTTGCCGATCGTTCAGGGCACAAGCTTTGCCTTCGTGCCGATCATGATCCCGGCCGTGGCCGGGCTTGGCACCGCCGGGCTGGGTGGGCTGATGACCGGGGTTGTGCTGGGCGGGATGTTCCATTTTTGCCTTGGCTTCTTCGTCGGGCGCATCCGCTTTGCCCTGCCGCCGCTGGTCACCGGTTTGATCGTTTTGATGATCGGTCTGGCATTGGTGAAAGTCGGCATTCAATATGCCGCTGGTGGGGTCTTGCGCCACACCGCTGCAATTGATCTGGCCGCCGCCGCGAAACTGGGCGCTGACGCGTCCGAGCGTACGATTGGCATGGCTGCGGGCTTTGGCGCGATGGCCTATTGGGGTCCGGCTCTGGTTGTTGTGCTGGTCACCCTCGCGATCAAATTCTTCACCAAGGGCTTCATGTCGGTGGCCGCCGTCTTTATCGGGATCATTGCGGGCTATATCGTTGCCCTTCTGATGGGGCAGGTCAGCTTTGCCAATGTCGGCAATGCCGCCTTCTTTCAGGTCCCCATGCCGTTCAAATATGGGTTTGAGCTGAACTGGGCGATTGTCATCGGCATGTGTTTCATGGCCGTGGTTTCGGCAATTGAAACCGTGGGCGATACCAACGGCATCACCAAAGGCGGGGCCGGGCGCGAAGCCACCGATACAGAGATTTCCGGTGCGACCTTTGCCGACGGTCTGGGCACGGCAGTGGCCGGTGTCTTCGGCGGCCTGCCCAACACTTCGTTCAGTCAAAATGTCGGGCTGGTGGCAATGACCGGTCTTATGAGCCGCCATGTCGTGACCATCGGGGCGATCTTTTTGATCATCTGCGGTTTCATGCCGATTGTGGGCGCAATCATCCGCACCATGCCTGAACATGTGCTGGGTGGTGGGGTGATCGTGATGTTCGGCATGGTCTGTGCCAGCGGAGTGAACATGCTGTCGGACGTCAAATGGAACCGCCGCAATATGGTGATCTTTGCCACCGCATTGTCTGTGGGCCTTGGCTTGCAACTGGTGCCCGAAGCACTTCAGCATCTGGGCCGCACGGCGCAGATCTTGCTGACCTCGGGCCTTTTGCCATCAGCGGCAATTGCGATTTGCCTCAATCTCGCCTTGCCCGAAGATCTGGGCGAGTGAACCAGAGTTGATCCAAATGTGCGCCCTGCCGGGCGCAAGACATACATTCGGGCCGCAGCTTACGCTGTGGCCCGAACCAGTTGAGGCCCGAACCAGTTTAGGCCGCAAATTTCAAAGCGCCCCCATCAGCCGGGCCACATCCAGCATCCGGTTCGAAAACCCCCATTCGTTATCGTACCAGCCAAAGACCCGGATCAGCCCGCCTTTGGTCACATGCGTCTCTGGCAGCGCCATGACGATGCTTTCAGGCCGGGCACGCAGGTCGGATGAAACCAATGGCCGCTTGGTGGTGCCAATGACGCCGCCCGTCGCTCCAAGCAATTGATTGACCTCGTCGCGGTCCGGCTTCGCGCGGGTCATCACCGTCAGATCAACGGCAGAAACGCTGGCCGTCGGCACCCTCACGGCGGCCCCCTCGATCCGACCCGCAAGCCCGGGCAAAACCACCCCCAAAAGCCGCTGAGCCGAGGTGGTCGTGGGCACCATAGACAAAGCCGCCGCCCGGCTGCGCGCGAAATTCGCACCTGGTGCATCCACGGTGGGCTGGCTGCCGGTATAGCAATGGATCGTCGTCATCCAGCCCGTCTCAACCCCCCATTCCCGGTCAATCAGCCGCGCCAGAGGGGCAAGGGCATTGGTCGTGCAAGAGGCGTTGGAAACGATCCGGTGCGCAGACCCCAGCGCCGCCTCATTTGCCCCCAGAACCAGCGTCAGATCGGCGGTGTCAGAGGGGCCAGACACCAGCACCCGCCCCGCGCCCGCCTTCAGCCCCGCCTCGGCCACCATCCGTTCACCACCCAGACCCGTGCATTCCATCACAATGTCGATGTCGGTCAGATCCAGCGTGGCGAGGTCACGCGTGCCGGTCAGCCGCAGCCTGCGCCCATTGACGACCAAAGCGCCCTCTTCCAGCTGCACCGCACCTTTCCAGGGGCCATAGACGGAATCATATTCAAAAAGATAGGCAGCCATATCCGGCTGGGCGATATCGTTGATCGCGACAATCTCGATGTCTTGATGCGCGGGCCCAGACAGGGCCGCACGCAACACCGACCGGCCAATCCGGCCAAAACCGTTCAAGGCGACACGAACCGGCATGGGCGGCCCTCCGTTCCAGATAAGACGGACGCAGTCAGACCATGAAGCCAAGGCCGGTGCAACAGCCCAAAGCCGACTATATTGTAACCGATACAGCCACGCCGGATTCGATTGCACGTTGCAAGGTTGCCGCCGCCACGGCCAGATCTTGCAAGCCGACGCCGGTCCCGTCAAACAAGGTAATCTCGTCTTGGGTCCCGCGTCCCGGCACCATTCCCGCGATCACCCTACCAATCGGCGTCACGTCAGATTCGGTGATAAGACCGGCCTTGATTGCATGCTGCGCCTCGCCAATCGTCACGGATTGCGCCACCTCATCGGTGAAAACCCGCGCACGCGCCAGAAGGGCGGGTTCGACCTCTTGCTTGCCGATCGTATCGGTGCCCATGCAGGCAAGATGCGTGCCGGGGCGGATATGGAGGTCCATCAGCGACGCGGCGGGCGAAGAGGTAATGGTGATGATCACGTCGGCCTGCGAGCCAAGCTGATCAAGGCTCACGGCCTCGAACGGCAGGCCCACTTCGGCTGCAATCTTGCCAAGTGCCGGCAACATTTCGGGATGCAGGTTCCAGGCCACGACCTTGTCAAACTTGCGCGTCTTTGCAGCGGCGCGCAGTTGAAACCCCGCCTGATGACCCGCCCCCACCATGCCCAGCACCTTGGCATCGGTGCGCGCCAGACGGTCAATGGAAATGGCCGCAGCCGCCGCGGTGCGCAGGGCGGTCAATAGATTGCCGCCCACCATCGCGGTCGGGCGCCCGGTTTCAGGATCGAACAAGAAAACCGAGGATTGGTGATTGATCATGCCCTTCGCGGCATTACCCGGAAAGTAGCCCCCCGCCTTGACGCCCATCACAGCCCCCGCCCGGTCAAGGCCGGATTTAAACCCATATTGACGCCCCTCCCCCAAGGCTTCGCGGATGACGGGAAAGTTATAGGCCTCATCGCGCGCCATCGCGGCAAATACCGATTGCACCGCCTCAAATGCGGCCTCCGGCGTGATCAGGCCCGCGACGGCACTTTCGGGAACAATGAACATGGGAAATCCTTTGCGAAAAGCGGGGCCGAACATAGCCGGCCCCGGCTTTGGTGGTAAACTCAGTAGGCTTTGCCGCGCGCCGAAACCGGCCAGACAGATTCAACCTGCCCGTTTCGCACGCCCACATACCAATCATGGACATTGCAGGTTGGGTCGCAATGGCCCGGCACAAGGCGCAGTTTGTCATTGACCTTCAAGGCGCCGGTTGGGTCGTCCACCACGCCATGCTCGTCAGAGCATTTGATATATGTCACGTCGCTGCGGCCAAAGATAAACGGCAGGCCGCTATCCACCGACTGCGCCTTAAGGCCGGCATCCACGATGGCCCTGTCGGCCTTGGTATGGCTCATCACAGAGGTCAGGATAAACAGCGCATTTTCCCACTCGCCTTGATCAATCCGCTTGCCATTCTCGTCAAGGATACGGCCGTAATCGGCATCCATGAAGGCGTAGGACCCGCATTGCAACTCATTATAAACGCCCGATTGCGTTTCAAAGTAATAGCTGCCGGTGCCGCCGCCGGACACCAGATCGGGCGCCAGCCCAACCGCTTTCAGCCCCTCT
>JBAUHP010000501.1:0-10932 GCA_049680345.1 Albidovulum sp.
TATGCCGTTCTGGCGCATGAGACGACCGGCCCAACGGTGCCTTTTTTACGATCTCCCTCTCCTCCTTGAGAATGCGGTTCCCGCGGCGAGGCCGGTTAGTTTCTTGGGTGAGGCTCAAAGGCCGCCCAAGGCGACCCATTCAAATCAGCGAGAAAGGTCAGGTGGCGGAGGAGGTGGGATTCGAACCCACGGTAGACTTTCACCTACGTCGGTTTTCAAGACCGGTGCATTAAACCGCTCTGCCACTCCTCCGACGGGTTTCGATTATAGGGTGGCGCGCGATTCTGAAAGGGACTTCGCGCTGTTTTTTGCCATCCTGTGGCATCCGCCTTTCCTTGTGCGCCGGGCTGGGATAAACTGTGGCGCAAGCGCGGCAAAGCGCAGTGGATCGAGCGGGCAAATACCGGAGCGGCGGGCATTATTCGCGGTCGTGCTCCGTGTTGCCTTGGTGGGGCGGGCGCGTGATTATACGGCGCGAAAAGGGGCACGAAATGGCCAGTATCAGGTTCAGCGGTTTTACTTTGCTCATATGTAGCCTTGGCGCGCTCACGGCTTGTGAGACGGGGCAGGAGCCGTTCAATTTCCTCAAGAAAGATGCGCCTGCGGCGGAAGCATCCGCCACGGAAGAGGGCAGCCCAGAGCTGATTTCCGTGATTGGCGGTGATCACGATGTTGAAGCGCCAGAGATTTTCAAGGTCAGCGATAAGGGGCTTTGGGACGGGCGGCCGTCGCTTGGCGGGGTGTGGGTTGCGCATAGTTCCGTGAAAGATCCGCAGCGTGTCGTGATCCGCAATCCGGCCAATGGCAAGTCGGTCAACGGCGCACTTTTCCGGCGCGAGATCGACAACCCCGGACCAAGTTTGCAATTGTCGTCGGATGCGGCGCAGGCGCTTGGGTTGCTGGCGGGGCAGCCATCGACGCTGGAGGTTGTGGCGATCAAGCGTGTTGAAGCGCCGGCAAGAGCGCCCGAACCTGAAGCGGCACCCGTAGTGGCAGCGGCGCCGGTAGCGGCAGCCGCCACACAAGCAACCATCAGCGCCGAAGCAAGCGCCCCGGCTGATAGCGCTGGTGCCGAAACGGCTGCACCCAAGCTTACGAAAGCGCAAGAGCGCAAGGCCAAACGCGAGGCGCGCAAACAAGAACGCGCAGCCGCCAAGGCAGCACTTGCCGCCGCAGCGGCCGAAACGGCGAGGCTGGCGGCTCCGGCAACGTCAAGCAGGCCAAAGAAGAAGCCCGGATCTGAAGGCACGGCCAGCGCGGAAAGCACCATCGTGCAAAAGCCGCTGGAGGAGGTTGTGTCCACCGCTGAGGCTGCGATTTCCAAAGCAGCCGGGCAGGCGACGCAGGCCGATGCAGCCGCCCCGGCGGCGGCCCCGGCGGCGGCTGAGGCTGCGGCTGCGGCACCGAAGGCATCCGAAAAGCTCAATCGCCCCTTCGTTCAGATTGCGGTGTTCAATGTCGAGGCCAATGCCGAAAAAGCAGCGGCTGATATGCGAAAGGCTGGCCTGATCGCCGCCGTCAAGAAAGGCAGTCAGGATGGCAACGCCTTTTGGCGCGTGATTGTTGGCCCGGCGGCAAGTGTCGCGGACCGTGATGCGATGACAACAAGACTTAAGACACTTGGCTATCCCGACGCATATCCGGTCAAGAATTAAATCAGGAGGCACCGCCCAGCCATGCTTATTTGGTCGCGATTAGCCGCAGTTACCGGCCTGGCAGCCCTTGCGTGCTTCTTGCCGCTTTTGCCCGCCGCTGCATTCGATACAAGTGCGGCATCGGCTTGGGTTTACGACGTCAAGACCGATACGGTGCTTTTGGAGAAAAACGCCCAGACCCCGATCCATCCGGCGTCCATGTCCAAGCTGATGACCGTCTTCATGCTGTTTGAGGCCTTGCGCGACGGGCGCGTGGCGCTTGACGAGCGTTTCTCGGTTTCATCGCGCGCACGAGCGATGACGGGCTCCACCATGTTCTTGAATGAGGCCGACCGGCCGACTGCCGAGGATCTGATCCGCGGTATTGTGGTTCTGTCGGGCAATGATGCTTGTGTGGTTGTGGCCGAAGGGCTGGCCGGGACCGAGGCGGAATTTTCGCGCAAGATGAATGAACGCGCCAAGCAATTGGGGCTTCATTCCTCGCATTTCACCAATTCAACCGGCTGGCCGGACCCCGACCATTTGATGAGTGCCGCAGACCTGGGCATCCTGGCGACAAGGCTGATCCAAGACTTCCCTGAATATTACAAGTATTTCTCTTTGACCGAGTTTCCCTATGATGGCCGCTCGCCCGCCAATCGCTTTAACCGCAATCCGTTGCTGAAGCTTGGTATTGGCGCAGACGGGCTGAAAACCGGCCATACGCAAGAGGCGGGGTACGGGCTTGTGGGCTCTGCCAAGCAAGGCGACCGGCGCGTGGTCTTTGTTATTGCGGGGATGAGTTCCGAAAAACAACGGGCCGAAGAGGCCGAGCGGGTTGTGAACTGGGCCTTTCGCGAATTCGTCCAGAAAACCGTGGTGAAGAAGGGCAGTAAAGTGGCCGATGCTGCGGTTTGGATGGGCAATGCTGATAGCGTCGGATTGGTTGTTGAGGAAGATCTGTCGCTTTTGCTGCCGTCTTTGGTGCAAGACAAGCTGGCGGCGAATATCAGATATACAGGGCCGATCAAGGCGCCGTTCAGTGCTGGCACCAAGCTTGCGGAAATGATCGTCGATATACCAGGCCATGCGGCGGTGACCGTGCCTTTGGTTGCCGAAAGTGATGTTGCCAAGGGCGGGTTCAAAAAACGGCTGGGCATTGCTTTTGGCATATTGACGACGCGGCTTGCCGCTGAATTTGGCGGCTGACCGGCCAGATGTTCATCACCTTTGAAGGCATAGACGGATCGGGAAAGTCCACCCAGGCTGCGCTTTTGGCCGAGGCTTTGCGCGCTGATGGCCGCGATGTGGTGCTGACCCGTGAACCCGGCGGCAGTCCGGGGGCCGAGGAGATCCGCCGCCTTGTGCTTGAGGGCGACCCCGACCGCTGGTCAGCCGAGACGGAAATATTGCTGTTCACGGCGGCGCGGCGGGACCATCTTGAACGCACGATCAATCCCGGGCTGGCGGCACGCAAGGTGGTGATATCGGACCGGTTCGCGGATTCGACCCGCATGTATCAGGGCCTGTCGCGCGGTGATCTGCGCGCGGTGGTGGACCGCTTGCACGAGATGATGATTGGCCGTGAACCCGATCTGACCTTCTTGATTGACATGGACCCCGCCCTTGGGCTTGCCCGCGCCAAAGGTCGGGGGGGGCATGAAGAACGGTTTGAGGATTTCGGCGAAGAGTTGCAGCGCAAGATGCGCGCAGGGTTTTTGGACCTGGCGCGCGAGTTTCCGACCCGTTTTCGCGTTGTTGACGGAGCGCGTGCGCCCGAAGCTGTGGCCAGTGACGTGGCGCGGCTTGCCCGCGCGGCTTTGGCGGCCGCATGAGCGATCCGGACATTCCCGAACCCGACCGCGTTGAAGGTGCCCCGCATCCGCGCGATACGGCGCAGCTGTTTGGCCAAGCCGCCGCCGAAGCCGCCTTTCTTGATGCGTTCAACAGCGGGCGTTTGCATCATGGCTGGCTGATGACCGGCCCGCGCGGTGTGGGCAAGGCGACGCTGGCGTGGCGCATTGCGCGGTTCTTGCTGACGACCCCTGTGGGCGAGGACGAGGGGCCGGGCCTGTTTGGCGATGCGCCCGCAAAGCCCACGAATATCGACACCGATCCCGACCATCCTGTCGCCCGCCGCATTCTGGCCGGGGCCGAGCCGGGGCTTTTTTTGCTGCGCCGGGCTTGGGATGCCGACAAAAAACGCCTCAAGGCGGTGATCGGTGTGGATGAGGTGCGCCGCCTTAAGGGCTTTTTCCAGCTTTCAGCCGCCGATGGCGGGCGCCGGGTGGCGATCGTCGATGATGCGGATGAAATGAACCCGTCGGCGGCCAACGCGCTTTTGAAGCTGCTGGAAGAGCCGCCCGCCGGGGTCACGCTATTGTTGATCAGCCACCAGCCTTCGGGGCTGCTGCCTACCATCCGGTCACGCTGCCGCGAATTGCGGCTGGCGACACTTGAGCCTGAAGATCTGGCGCGTTGCCTGACCGGGGCGGGGGCAGAGGTCAGCGATGCGGCAGCACTTGGCGCTTTGTCGGGCGGTTCGGCCGGGGCGGCGATCCGGCTTGCAAATCTGGATGGGCTTGCGACCTATGCGGGCATCGTGGCGCTGTTTACCGGGCTGCCCCGGCTTGACCGGTCGGCAGCCCTTCGTTTGGCCGAAGCCGGGGCTGTGCGCGGGCAAGAGGCGCGCTTTGATCTGATCTTGACGCTGCTTGACCTCTTTTTGGCCCGGCTGGCGCGTGCGGGCGTCAGCGGCCCGCCCCAACCCGAGGCGGCGGCGGGCGAGGCCGCTCTTTTCGCCCGGCTTGCCCCGGATCTGGGTGCGGCACGCGCCTGGGCCGAGTTACAGCAAACTTTGGGGGCGCGGGCGCGCAAAGGCAGGGCGGTCAACCTTGACCCTGCCGCCCTTCTGCTGGATATGATCCTTAAGATTGACCAAACGGCGGGCCAGCTTGCCCCGCGATGAGCGAGGCCATGACCGATATTCCAAACCTGACCGACAGCCACTGCCACCTCGACTTCCCGGATTTCGCCGAGGAGTTGCCCGAGGTGATTGCCCGCGCCCAAACTGCGGGGGTCAGACGCATGGTGACGATTTGCACCCGGCTGAAGAACGAACCCATCGTGCGCGCGATTGCCGAGGCACATGCGGGGGTGTTTTATGCCGCTGGCACCCATCCGATGTCGGTGGCCGAAGAACCGATGGCAACGGTCGGGCAGTTGACGGATTTGGCCAAGCACCCGAAATTCGTGGGGATCGGTGAAAGCGGGCTTGATTACCACTACACGGGCGAGACGAAGGACGCCCAGCAACAGTCCTTGCGCATCCATATTGCGGCGGCGCGCGAAACCGGCCTGCCGTTGATTATCCACGCGCGCGCGGCGGACGAGGATATGGCGCGTATCTTGGCCGAGGAATACAAGAACGGCGTTTACGGCTGCGTCATGCATTGCTTTTCGTCCAGTGCGGCACTTGCCCATGCCGCCCTTGATCTTGGCTTTTATTTGTCGATGTCGGGCATTGCGGCTTTTCCCAAAAGTCAGGCGCTGCGCGATATCTTTGCGGCGGCCCCGATAGACCGGATTCTGGTGGAAACCGACGCGCCTTACCTTGCCCCGCCGCCCCATCGCGGGCGGCGCAATGAACCGGCCTATACGGCCCATACCGCGCGTGTCGGTGCCGAGGTGTTTGGCATGGCGTTTGCCGAATTCGCGGCACAGACCGAAGCGAATTTTGAACGGCTTTTCACCAAGGCGGCGCATGCTGCAAAGGCGGCTTGATATGGCGCAGCTTCGCTTTACCATACTTGGCTGTGGATCGTCGGGCGGGGTGCCGCGTATCGGCAATCTGTGGGGGGATTGCGACCCGGGTAATCCCAAGAACCGCCGCAGCCGCTGTTCGCTGCTGATTGAACGGATCACTGCGGCGGGCACAACCCGGGTGCTGATCGACACCTCACCCGATATGCGCGCCCAGCTTTTGGCGGCCAATGTCAGCGCGATTGACGCCGTGGTCTTCACCCATTCGCATGCCGATCATGTGCATGGTATCGACGATGTCCGACAGCTTGTGTTCCTGACCGGCCAGCGCTTGCCGGTCTGGGCGGACGCGCAAACGCAAGAGGCGCTTTTTTCGCGGTTCGGCTATGCGTTTGTGCAGGCCGAAGGCTCCAGCTATCCGCCGATCTGCAATATGCATACGATCCGCGATACTTTCACCATCTCGGGTGCGGGCGGCGATATTGACCTGACCCCGATCGAGGTGGAACACGGCAATATCGACGCGCTTGGGTTTCGGGTTGCGGGCCTTGCCTATCTGCCCGATGTCTCGGCCATTCCCGATGAGGCATGGGTGCAGCTTGGGGGCCTTGACTGGTGGATCGTCGATGCGCTGCGCCGCAAGCCGCATCCGACCCATGCGCATCTTGAGCGGACGTTGGAATGGATCGCCCGCGCCGCCCCCAAACAGGCGATCTTGACCAATATGCACATCGACCTTGACCATGCCACGGTTGAGGCCGAAACCCCTTCCCACATTCATGCCGCCTATGACGGTATGGTTATCGAGGTTGCGGATTGATGGCCAAATGAGCACCGCCTTATGAGCGCCCTGATCGAGGTTATCTTACCGGTCTTCATGGTCATGGGCTTTGGCTATCTGGTGGTGAGTTTACGGCTGTTTGGCCATGATGCGGTTGAAGCGCTTATGCGCTTTGCCCAAAGCTTTGCGGTGCCTGTGTTGCTTTTTCGCGGTGTGGCCCGGCTTGATCTGGCAGATGTCTTTGACCCGCATCTGTTGCTGAGCTTTTACCTTGGGGTCTTCGCGGGCTTCAGCCTTGGCGCCCTGGGCGCGCGTGTCTTGTTCAAGCGCAGCCTGGCCGATTGCGTGGCCATCGGGTTTTGCTGCGCTTTCTCCAACACCTTGCTTTTGGGCTTGCCGATCACAGAGCGCGCTTATGGGGCAGGGGCGCTTGCAGGCAATTATGCCATCATCTCGCTTCATGCGCCGTTGATTTACGGCCTTGGCATCGCGGTGATGGAGATGGTGCGCCATTCGGGGCAGGGGTTGGCTTTGCGCCAGATCGCCAGAAAGATCTTTTCGGGCATCATCACCAATCCGCTGGTGATCGGCATCGCCCTTGGTTTTGTGGTGAACCTGCTGGGTGTCTCGCTGCCCGCGCCGATCTGGGCTGCGGTGGATATGATGGCGCTGGCCGCGATTCCTGCTGCACTTTTTGGCCTTGGCGGGGTGCTGGTGCGTTACCGCCCTGAAGGCGATCTGCGGGCGGCATTCATGGTGGCGGTCATATCCTTGATCTGCCACCCGACGATCACTTGGGTTTTGGGCACGCAGGTCTTTGCGCTGACCACAGCGCAGCTGCGCTCGGCTGTGGTGACGGCGGCGATGGCGCCGGGGGTCAATGCCTATCTGTTCGCCAATATGTATGGCTCGGCCCGCAGGGTGGCCGCGTCAAGCGTGTTGCTGGCCACCGCTTTGTCGATCCTGACCGCGTGGTTTTGGCTGTCGATCCTGCCGTGAGCCCAGCACTTAGCCCGGTGAAACGCCGCGCAGGCGTTCAGAGCGGCGGCGCAGCAATTCGACCGTTGCCAGAAGGGCGATAGAGAAGATCACAAGGATCGTGGCCACCGACAAGATCGCGGGGCTGATCTGTTCGCGGATACCGTTCCACATCTGCCGCGGGATGGTTTGCTGATCATGGCCCGCGATAAAGAGCACGGCCACCACCTCATCAAAAGAGGTGACAAAGGCGAACAACGCGCCCGAGATCACACCCGGCAAGATCAGCGGCAGCATGATCTTGAAGAAGGTGCGTTGTGGGCTGGCGCCGAGTGATGCGGCGGCGCGTGCCAAGGTATAGTCAAAGCTGATCAGGGTTGCGGTCACGGTGATGATAACGAAGGGAATGCCCAAGGTCGCATGGGCCATGATCACACCCAGATAGGTGTTGGCGAGGCAACCGGAGTTCGACAGCACCGGTGCCAGCACCGAACCCAGAAAGCTGTCGGGTGACACGCAGGCGGAGGAATAAAAGAAAAACATCCCCGTGGCGGTGATGATGATCGGCACGATCATCGGCGAAATCAGGATCGCCATGATCAGCCGCCGCCAGGGCATTTCCGGGCGCGCCAGACCAAGGGCCGCCAATGTGCCAAGGCAGGTGGCCAGGATCGTTGAATAAAAGCCGATGATGATCGAGTTTTTGGCGGCCTTGACCCATGCCGCATTGGCCCAGACATCCGACCACCAGCTGCTGTCGCGGACGGCGTCGGGGGCGGTCATGCCAAAGGTCAGCAGCAGGTCATACCAGCGCAGGGAAAAACCCGCAGGATCCAGCGACATCATCTTTTTGGTGAAGGTAAAGTAAGGCTCTGAATTGAAGCTGAGCGGGATGATCACAAGGATCGGAGCGATCAAGAACAAGAAGATCAGCACACAGATGACCTTGTAGGTCCAGTGCCATGCTTTCTCGAGCGGTGTCGCATAAATTGGCAATGCCATTACAATATCCCCTTACCCGAGCTTCAGTTTGTCGATGCCGACCAGCCGGTCGTAGAGCCAGTAAAGTATCATCACCCCACCCAGCAGCAGGGCCGCCAGTGCCGCCGCCAGTGACCAGTTCAGCGACTTGGCCATATGGAAGGCGATGAGGTTTGAGATCAGCTGCCCCGAGGCGCCGCCGACCAGTGCGGGCGTGATGTAAAAGCCAAGGCACAAGATGAAGACCAAAAGCCCACCGGCCCCGATACCGGGCAAGGTTTGCGGGAAGTAGATGCGCCGGAAGGCGGTCCAGCTTGTCGCCCCCAATGAACGCGCGGCGCGCACATAGGACGGTGGAATGGTGCGCATCACCGAGTAAAGCGGCAAGATCATGAAGGGCAGCAAGATATGCGTCATCGCAATAATCGTACCTGCCTGATTATAGATCAGCTGAACGCGGCCATCTGCGCCGATAATCCCCATTGCGTATAAAAGCGAATTGATCACACCTTCACCTTGCAGCAGCACGATCCATGATGTCGTGCGCACGAGCAGCGACGTCCAGAATGGCAACAAAACCAGGATCATCAGCAGGTTCGATTTTGCCATAGGCAGGGTGGCCAGCAGATGGGCCACCGGAAACGCCAGAATGAAGCACAAGAATGTAATCAGCGTCGAAAGGATAAGCGTGCGCTTGAACAACAGCTTGTAGATCTGCCGTTCTTCGCCGACCGCTGTGATTGCCCCGGTTTCATCGCGGGTCATATCAAGGGCTGCGATGTAGAAATCTGCCGTCAGCTTGTCCGAGGCCGAGCGCATGACCTGCCAAAGCATCGGATCGCCCCAGCCTTTATCGGCGGCAATCAGGGCTTCCTTGTACGGCGGCTCCAGCTTGTCGGCCTTGCGGGCGGTTGAGGTGAACATCGAGCGCGAGCCGGACAGATCGTAGTTGATGCGTGTGCCTGCTTCACCCGCCGAGCGGTTTTCTTTCATGTACAAAAGGTCTGCTGCAAGGGCCGCATAGGCCTCTTCGCTGATCTCTGCGCCTTGCGGGTTCTGCGCGAACCAGATGCCCAGATTGGGGGCGGCTGCGGAAAATGAATCATTTTCGACCGAGCGTTTCAGCATCTGGCCGATGGGGGCGACGAATGTCAGTAGTATGAAAAACAACAAGGGCAAGACCAGAAAAAGCGCGCGGTATTTCGCCCGCGACTGCGCCTTTGCAAGTGCCGCCTTAAGCGGTCTACCGTCGGCGGTTGTAAGTAGTTCTGCCGTGGTATCGGTCATGAAATTCCCCCGCTGTCATCCGCTGATCCGTTTGCCGGGCCTTTCGCGGTATTTTCTTGTTGGCCGAGGCGGCGAACCGCCTCGGCCAAGCTTTCAAATGCAAGGCTGCTTAGTTTGCAAGCCAGGCGTTGAAACGCTCGTTCAGTTCGGTGTCCTTATCGGCCCAGAACTCAAAGTTATTGACCAGCGCATTGGCCAGGTTCGCTTCAGCCGTGGGCATCTGCGGGCCCATCTCGGTCTTGCCGTCCTGATAAAGGCCGACGAGCGGACCGGAAGATTTACGTGCCGGGCCGTAAGAGATGTACTTTGCCTGATCGGCAAGTGGCTGAGTGCCGGTTGCGAAAGCGATATACTGCATCGCCGCTTCCTTGTTCGGCGCGCCCTTCGGGACGACGAAAAGGTCGAAGTCCATGATCTGGCCATCCCAGACGATTTCAAACGGCTGGTTTTCGGCGACAGCCGCGTTGAAGATACGGCCGTTATAGGCGGTCGTCATCGTCACGTCACCAGCAGCAAGCATTGCTGGCGGCTGTGCACCGGCTTCCCACCACACAACGTCATTCTTGATCGTCTCAAGTTTGGCGAATGCACGGTCGACGCCGTCTGCGGTGTCCAGAGTATCATAGACTTCGCCGGCAGGAACGCCGTCAGCCATCAATGCCATTTCAAGGTTGGCCTTGGCGCCTTTGCGCAAGCCGCGCTTGCCGGGGAATGCGGCGGTATCGAAGAAATCCGCCATGGTTGTCGGCCCGCCGTCGGGGAATTTGGTGGTATCATAGGCGAAGATCGTTGACCAAACGATATTGGCAACCGAGCAGTCATTGATCGCGCCTTCAACGAAGTCTTCCGCTGCGGGCGTGCCATCGGGTGCAGGCGGCAAGATGGCGGGATCAATCTGTTCCAGCAGGCCTTCATCGCACAGACGCACGGCATCTGAATATTCGATGTCAGCGACATCGACGGTCACGTTGCCCGCTTCGACCTGGGCTTTGATCGGGGTTGCCGGGTTGTCTGCGTCGATCATCGTGGTTTTGATGCCGGTCGCTTCGGTAAACGGCTTGTTATAGGCCTCGACCTGCGAGGTGCCATAAGCGCCGCCCCATGACATGACAACAACCTCTTGCGCCGAAGCGGCAAAGGCGAAGCTCGTCAGAGCCGTAGTTAGAATGAGTGTCTTCTTCATTTAGTGTCTCCCAAGTGTAATGAAGTTTGGTTCATTGGCCGTTTGTATTCACGGTCCTTTGTTTCAGAGGTTTCAAATCTCTGATCACGTAGCCTAATCACATTGGCTCAAGTGCGCGGGCATCTTGCGGATGCCAGCCGATCTTGATCTTCTCGCCCGGCGCAAGCCGGGTCTGGCCAATAGTGTTACGCATCTTCATGACGAAATCATCCGTTCCGGCCACTTTCAGCCGGGCACGCAAGATATCGCCCATATAGACTGTTTCAATCACCTCAGCGGCGATCATATGTGCCCCTTCAGGCATCATCTCTGGCTTGAATTCCACC
>JBAUHP010000502.1:0-1519 GCA_049680345.1 Albidovulum sp.
ACCACATGGCTGCGGTCGATCTTCACGCCCAATGCCTCAAGCCCCAGATCCTCGACATTGCCGACGATCCCCACGGCGGAAATCACCGTGTCAAAATCCATGGTCTCGACCTTGCCGCCAGCCTCGATATGCGCGGTCACCTTATCGGCCGCGCGGTCCAGCTTCTTGACCGTGGATTTCTCCATGATCTTCATGCCTTGCTTCACGAATGCCTTCTTCGCAAATGCCGAGATTTCGGCGTCTTCGACCGGCAAAACCCGGTCCATCACCTCAACCACGGTCGTCTCAGCGCCAAGCGTGTTGAAGAAGCTGGCAAATTCAATGCCAATCGCACCCGATCCGATCACCAACAGCTTTTTGGGCATACGCTTGGCCTGCAAGGCGTGCTTATAGGTCCAGACCCGATCGCCGTCAGCCTCCAGCCCCGGCAATTCGCGCGCCCGCGCACCTGTTGCCAGAACGATGGATTTCGCCGCCAGCTCTTCAGCGCCCTTATCGGTCTTGACCGACACCTTGCCCTTGGCGCCAAGCACAGCCGCACCCATGAAGACCGTGATCTTGTTCTTTTTCATCAGATGCCCGATGCCGCCCGAAAGCTGCTTGGCCACCCCGCGCGAGCGCGCCACAACCGCATCCAGATCATAGCTGATCCCTGTCGCGCTCAGCCCAAATTCCTTGGCCCGCTGCATCAGGTGAAAAACCTCGGCCGAGCGCAAAAGCGCCTTGGTCGGAATGCAGCCCCAGTTAAGGCAGATCCCGCCCAGATGTTCGCGTTCGACAATGGCCACGCTCAGACCAAGCTGGGCTGCACGAATAGCGGCCACATATCCGCCCGGACCTGCACCGATTACAACCATGTCGAAGGTCTTGGCAGCCATGTCGTTTCCTCTCAGAAAAAGTAGTTTGCCATTAAACTATTTTTGCGCATCGCACAATATTTGTGTGTTCATGGCTGTTTTCACCTGTCTGCATAGCTACTCCGATACCGCCCGAAGGGCGCTGGCATAGCCACCATCGGCGATAAAGGCCAACTCTTGCGGCGTCGATTGGCGGCCAAGCGCCTCGTTTCGATAGGGAAAGCGGCCGAACTGGCGGATCACTTCGCGGTGGGCGCGCGCGTGCCTGTCCATCTCATTGCCCGAGACGGGCAATCTTGCGCCCATCAGGGCCACTGACCAATCCTGATCCGCGATATGTTCGGAATGCTCAAACGGCATATAGAAAAACATCCGCTCGGGGTCCTCCACCAAAAGATCAAACCCCTTGGCAATGGCGTGACGCGCCGCATCGCGGGCGCGTGCATCCGTGGCGAATGACCGTGCATCCCCGCGAAACATATTGCGCGAAAACTGATCCGTGACGATCAGATAGGCCAGTGCGCCCTTTGGCGTCTCAAGCCAATCGACAAGACCGCCTGCATGCGCCTCTTCCCATAGGGCACCAAAGCGCGCGCTGATCTTCGCATCAACCGCATCATCAGCCTTGTACCAGCCCTCAGTGCCAAGCTCATCCAGCCAGA
>JBAUHP010000503.1:0-3174 GCA_049680345.1 Albidovulum sp.
CCAACTCACCCTCGGTGATCTGCCCATGGATCGGCAAGGACAGGATCTGGCCCGAGATCTGCGTGGCCTGGGGGAAGTCATCATCGGCCAAGGCGGCCCCGAACATCGGTTCGCGGTGAAAGGGCAAAGGGTAATGCACCACGCTTGGCACCCCATGGGCGGCCAGATGGGCGCGCAGCCGGTCGCGTTCGGGGGCAAGAAACGTGTATTTATGCCAGGCATGCGTGACGGCATCATCCCAAAGCGGGCGCTGCCAGCCCTTGGCGCGCAAGGCCCCATCATAGCTTGCGGCGATCTTGGCGCGGGTCTTGGCCCAATCGGGCAAATGGCGCAGCTTGAGCAAACAAAGCGCCGCCGCAAGCGAGGGCATTTTGCTGTTCAGCCCGGCCTCGGCAAAGCCCGAACCCTCTTTGCCATGATTGCGCAAGCGGCGCAGGCGCTGGGCCATAGAGGCGTCATCGGTGACAACCGCACCGCCCGATCCGGGCGCGTTCAACACCTTGGTCGGATCGAAACTGAAGACGCTGGCGAGACCGGTGGAGCCTGCAGCCCGCGCGCCGTAAGACGCGCCAAAGGCCTGTGCGGCATCCTCGATCAGCAAAAGGCCGTGATCATCGGCAAAGGCTTCGACCACGCCCGGATCAATCATTCCGCCAAAGAGCGGGACATGCACAAGGGCCTTGCACCTGGGCCCGACCCGGGCTGCGGCACGGGTGAAATCAATGGCGCAGGCCGCCCCGATATCGGCAAAAACCGGCGTGGCCCCAACCCGCAAGATCGCCGCCGCCGTGGCGATGAAGGAAAAGTCGGTTGTCAAAACCTCATCCCCCGGGCCGATGCCGAGGCATTTGAGCGCAAGATAAAGCCCGTCGGTCGCAGAGCCGAGGGCGACGCCATGGGCGCGGCCCGCCGTACTTGCCACCTGGGCCTCAAATTCGGTCACCCAAGGCCCCTCAAGCATCATCCCAGAGCTGTAGACTTCGGAAAAAATCGGCTGGGCTTCGGCCAAAAGCGCGCGGTTTTCGCGCAGGCAGCCGTAAAAGGGAATGTCGGGCATCAGTCCTTCTCAGACGTTGTGAAAGGCGGGTGCGTTCAGATCACGCAGGGCCGCTATCGTTGCCTTGATGCCAGCCTCAAGGTCAATCTTGGGCTTGTAGCCAAGCAATTCGCGGGCCTGACCAATCTCAAGACTGCCGCGCTTTGGACGGATCTGGGCGTTGATGTCCAAATCCTCCATGACAATGCGCGCGTCGCCGACATTTTGCGACACGATCTGCGCCAGTTCCATCAAGGTACGCGCCCGCCCGCGCGATATGTTGAAAATCCGGCCCGCCGCCTGCGGACGGGTTGCGGCCAGCCAAAGCCCTTCGACCAGATCATCGACATGGGTGAAATCAATCGCCAGATCGGCACTGCGCGAAATCCGCAAAGGGGCCCGCATCAGGGCGTTTTGGCAAAAGGTCTGGACCACGCGCCGGTGCACATCGCCGGGCCCGTAAACCGCCGAAGGCCGCACGATCACCGGCTCCATATCACTGCTGGCGGTATAGCCCATGATCAGCGTTTCGGCGGCAAGTTTCAGCGCGCCATAGATATTGATCGGTCGGGTTGCGCTGGCTTCCGGCACGGGATCGGTCTCAAAATTCCCGTAGACCATGCTGGAAGAGGCAAACACCAGCCGCCGCACCGGGCTGCGTTTTTGCAGCACCTCCAGCAGGTTCGCGGTGCCGTCCAAAATCGCGTGGCGCGCCACACTTGGGTTTTTGGTGGCCTCTGCCACGATGGGTGAACCGGCCAGATGGATGATGCAATCGGGCTTTTCGCGCCTGATGACCGCGCGCAGTTTTATCGGATCGCAGATATCGCCACGATGAATTTTGACGCCGTCAAGCAACCGGTCGAACCGGTGCCCAAGCACGCGGGTTTCCAGATCAGTCAGCGGGGAAAAACGCGACAGCGCGTAGTTGTCATAGACGGCGACCGGATGCCCGGCCCGCTTGATACGCGCCGCAAGCTGGGCGCCGATCATACCTGCCCCCCCCAATATCAAAAACCGGTTATCGGACATGTTCTCCAACGGCTTTGGTGGACAAAACGGTCCAACTTGAACTTGGGGGCCCATCCGCTGCGCCAATTCAGGCCGGACACCGGACGAACAATTTATAGTTTACAACGTCATACGACCCTAACGCGTGATTTTCAATGCGCCCAGAAGAATCTTTGCGACCTTGGGGCGACCGGCGGCATCTTGCCTTTCGCAAGCCCGGTGGCGGTGCCCGAAAATATCCGGCATCGCAGGCTGGCCGCAGCCATAAGCGTTTACTGGCCCAAAATCCGCAGAATGCCGCGCGTGGATTGTTCCTCAATCGTGGTTAATATTGCCTCTGCCTTATCAATTGAGGTAATAACGCACATGCATTGCCTGGGGGCTGCGTGATGCTTGATGGCGCTGATTTGGTCAGTGCAACCTTCTTGCTGCGGTCGTGCCCCTTCGTGAATTTGCCTGCGCCCCGGGGGGGATATGGATAAGACCAAAGCGACCTCTTCGAGCCATCCCGAACGTGCGGAAGACGTTGATGAACATGTGCAAGTTCAACAGCTTCTAAGTTCCAGCAGCTGGCAAAAGCGGCTGGAGGAAGCGCGGGTAAAGCGCGAAAAAGTTCTGGCCGAGCAAAGCGCTTCCGAGAAAAATAAAGGCGATCTGACACCAGCAGGCCCGCCCGGCACCCGCCCGTGGGAGACGCCATCAGCCGGTATGGCCAACGTTTTGGTGATGCTGCGCGAGGCGCAGAATCATCAAGCCGATCATCGCCCTGCCTCCGAGGCCACGCAAAAGTCGGCTGATCTTATTGATTTGGATAAGCGAGAAGCTGCCGAGGCAGGGTCATTGCCGGCCAACAGCCCGCTGCAACTTACGCAAGAGCTGACGTCGCCGGATGCGCAGGGGCAAGATAAGCCGCCCCGCGCCGTGGTAATCGCCAGCCGCGATGCGAGCGGCCATGTGGCGCCGCCGGTGGGCAATGCGACCAGATCGACCGGCGAGGAAAAGACCCGCAGCAAGGTCCGCTGGGGGCGGGTTGCCTTTGTGATTGCGGCCTTTGCCTTTGGGTTGGGCCTTGGTCTTGGGCTGGCCAATTTTGTGGCAGGTCTTGGTGGTGCTGTGATCACGGCCAA
>JBAUHP010000504.1:0-2703 GCA_049680345.1 Albidovulum sp.
TTGCCCATGTGACGGAGAACCATTTCAGGGTCAGGCCGGGGGGCGGCCATTGGTAGGATTTGTCTTCGGTGGTGAAGGCATAGACGAAGATCAGCAAAAGCGGCAGGTGCATGAACGCCAGCCCCAAGATCGCCGCGATTTTTAAGCCCAAAGGTGCGCGGTCAGAGTGCATCGAACGCCCCTTTTCGTTTAGCCCACCACAGATAGAGACCCATGATAAGGATCGGCACGACCGCAAAGGCGGCGGCCAGCGGGATGTTTCCGGCGGTGCCTTGGTATTGGTAGACGGCTTGCCCGATGAAGCGCCGCGAGGAGCCGACGATTTGCGGGATGATGTAGTCGCCCAAGGTCAGCGAAAAGGTAAAGATAGACCCCGCAATGACGCCGGGAAATGCAAGTGGCAGCAGCACGGTGCGGAACGCCTGTGCAGGGGTTGCCCCCAGATCGCCCGAGGCTTCCAGCATCGAATGCGGCACGCGTTCAAGTGATGCCTGAATGGGCAAGATCATGAACGGCAGCCAGACATAGAGAAACACCAAAAAAGTACCCGTGGTACTGACCGACATGGAATTTCCCCCGACGATGGGCAGCGACAGATAGGCGTTCAACAACCAGCTGAGGTGCAGGGTTTCAAACAGCCAGTTCAAGATGCCTTCCTTGGCAAGGATCAGTTTCCACGAATAGACCTTCACCAGATAGCTGGACCACAGCGGCAGCATCACCCCCAGATAAAACAGCGCCTTCCACGCACCGTGCGCGTACCGCGCGGCGAAATAGGCAACCGGAAAGCCGATAATGGCAGCGCCGACAGTCACCGCGAATGCCATGGTGACGGTGCGCAAGATGATGTCGAGGTTATAGGCCTTGAACAGCTCGCCATAGGTTTTGAGGGTGAATTCGTAATTGATCTGGCCAGAAAATTCATCAATCGAGAAAAAGCTCTGTGCCAGCAGCGCGAAAAGCGACCCAAGGTAGATGATGCCCAGCCACGCCACGGGCGGGGCCAGAAGTGCGGCAATCAACAGGCGCGGGTGGCGCCAAAGCATGTCTGATGCACGGCCAAGTAGCGTATCAGCCATCTGCAGGCTCCATCACATGCATGTCAGAATCGCTCCATGCCAAATGGACGCTATCCCCGACATTGGGGGGCGCATCTGACAGGGGGCACAAGACGGTGACGATGGCCGCGTCCAGCTGAACCGACAGGCGCGTCGTACTGCCAAGGAAGTTCACACTGCGCACAACGCCCGCATGGCCTTGGGTGGCAATTCGGATCGCTTCGGGGCGCAGGCTAGCCGGGTGCGCAGTTCCCACGAGGGATTGCACAAACGCCGCAGGCAGCACGTTAGAGGAGCCGACAAAATCGGCGACAAACGGTGTTTGCGGGTGCAGATACAATTCACGCGGTGTGGCGATTTGCGCGATGCTACCATCGTTGAACACGGCCACGCGGTCGGCCATCGATAGGGCTTCGCCTTGATCATGGGTCACGAAGACAAAGGTAATGCCAAGCTGCCTTTGCAGGGCCTTGAGTTCTTCTTGCATCTGCTCGCGCAGCTTCAGATCCAGCGCGCCCAGAGGTTCGTCCAGCAACAGGACTTTGGGCTTATTGATGATTGCGCGGGCAAGGGCGACGCGCTGGCGCTGGCCACCGGATAGTTCGGAAGGTTTGCGCTGCCCGTAGCCGCCAAGGGCCACAAGATCCAGCGCCTCTTCCGCGGCTTTGTGGCGGGCCGGTCTTGATTGGCCCGCGATCATCAGACCGTAAGCCACATTATCAATCACATTGAGATGCGGAAACAGGGCGTAGTCCTGAAACACGGTGTTGACGGCGCGTTTATAGGGCGGAACCTCCCCCATGTTTTGGCCAAAAACCGCAATAGTGCCAGCCGTGGGGCGTTCAAACCCCGCGATCAGGCGCAGGCAGGTGGTCTTGCCAGAGCCGGATGGGCCCAACATCGCAAAGAACTCGCCCTCTGCAATCTCCAGATCGACGTTGTCGACCGCGCGGACAGGTCCGAAATGCCGCGAAACGCCGCTGAATTTAACCGCTGCTGTCATTGCTGATCCGACCAAATTGGTGCCTTGCCGGGATCGCCCGGCAAGGCAATGTCAGGTTATGGGGTGACTAGCGCCCACCTATGACGCCGATGTAATCGGACACCCAGCGGTAATAGGGCACACATTCCTCTTGGCTTTTGCAAGACGACACCGGCGTGGTCCAGAATTTGATCCGCTCAAACTGGTCCAGACCGTTCAATGTGCAGCCTTCAGCGGTCTGCATCCCGCGCCCGTCCGTACAGGCTGCCGGAACCGCAGGGTTCGCACCAAACCAGACCGAAAGGTCTGCTTGCAGGTTGGACGCCAGCGAATGCTCCATCCACATATACGCACAGTTCGGATTTGCCGCATCGACGTGCATCATGGTGGTGTCGGCCCATCCGGTCGCCCCTTCTTGCGGAATGGTCGAGGCCACGGCCGCGCCGTCACCTTGCAACAGGTTGACCTGAAACGGCCAGGATCCCGATGCGGCCATGCCTTCGTTCTTGAAGTCATCGATCTGAATGAACGCATCATGCCAATAGCGGCTGACCAGCTTGCGCTGGCCCCGCAACAAATCAAGGGCCGCGTCATATTGAACCTGCGTCAGCTCATAAGGCGAGGAGATGCCAAGTTCGGGCTGGTGAAACATCAGATAGTTGG
>JBAUHP010000505.1:0-1676 GCA_049680345.1 Albidovulum sp.
AAGAATCACCCCTTGCAAGTCTTGCAACTCTGCCAGCCTCTCGGGCGTCAGGCGCCATTTTGCATCGGGCGTGCGCCGCCACGTCCCCGATCCCGAACAGGGTGCATCGACCAGCACCAGATCATAGTGCGCAGCCAGTGCCGCCGCGTTTTCCACCACTCTGATAGTCGCCCCCGCGCGCGCCGCACGCGCCGGCAGATCGCGCATCCGTGCGGGGGCCGCATCATGCGCCGTAACCGCGCAATCCACATGCGCCGCCATCGCGAGCGCCTTGCCGCCACCCCCGGCGCAATAGTCCAGAACCGCCATGCCGTCTTGTAAAGCCAGGGCCGCAACCGCCGCCTGAGAGCTTGCATCTTGCAGCTCCACAAGCCCCTCAAGATAGGCCTCTGACACTTTGATTTTATTTATGTTTCCCGAAACCAACAAAGCCGTTGGCGCGATCTCGCAAACCTCAGCCTCGATCCCGCCCTTGCGCAAAGCCGTGATCGCTGCGTCGCGGGAAATCCGCGCCGTATTGACGCGCAAGAAAACCGGGGCGCGTTTGCGCTGGGCGGCCATGACATCGGCCCAACCTGCGCCCAGACTGTCTTGCAGCGGGGCGACCAGCCAATCGGGGCAATCGGCGGCGGCGGCGGCGGGCAGACCGGCCAGATCCGGGGCCGCAGCCAAGGCTGCCACTTCGGCCTCTGTCAACGCTGCTGGCGCATAGCCCATGCCGGTAAACATGCCATCCGCATCATGGCCACCGGCCCGCAGCGCACCAATCATGAGCGACCGCCCCGAGGGCACCGTCGCCCCCGCCATCGCCGTATAGGACCGCAAGCAGCGCAACGCATCATAGACATGGTCGCGCACCGCCGCGCGGTCGCCAGAGCCTGCAAAACGGCTGCCCCGCGCCCAAGCGGTCAGGGCCTGTTCGCCTGCGGTGCCCGCCAAGATGCGGTCCAAAATATCAATCGCGGCGGCAATGCGTGCAGCAGGCGTCATCGCAAGCCCCCCCGCGCCACAATCTTGCGCATATCCCCGTCAGCTCGCGCGGTAATTCGGGCTTTCCCGGGTGATCTGAACATCATGCACATGACTTTCCTTCAAACCCGCCCCGGTGATCCGCACAAAACTGCAGTTCTGGCGCATCTCGGCAATGGTACGATTGCCGGTGTAACCCATCGCCGCGCGCAATCCGCCTACCAGCTGATGCACCACCGCCTGGGCGGAACCCTTATAGGGCACCTGCCCCTCGATACCTTCCGGCACCAGCTTGTCAGAGGCCGCATCCTTTTGGAAATACCGGTCGGCCGAGCCGCGCGCCATCGCCCCGAGGCTGCCCATTCCGCGATAGCTTTTGAAGCTACGGCCTTGATAAAGAATAACTTCTCCGGGGGACTCGTCCGTACCCGCAATCGCCGATCCGACCATGGCGCAAGAGGCACCCGCCGCAATCGCCTTGGCAAAATCGCCCGAAAACTTGATACCACCATCCGCGATAACAGGAATGTCACCCGCCGCGCGCGCCGCATCCAATATCGCCGTCAACTGAGGTACACCAACCCCCGCCACAATCCGCGTCGTGCAGATAGAGCCCGGCCCGATCCCGACCTTGACCGCATCAGCGCCCGCATCAATCAAGGCCCGCGTGGCCTCTGCGGTGGCAACATTGCCGGCAATCACCTGCA
>JBAUHP010000506.1:0-1564 GCA_049680345.1 Albidovulum sp.
TGTCGGTGGTGCGCGATTTTTGCGGCCACGGTCTTGGCCGGGTGTTTCATTCGCCGCCAAATGTGCTGCATTACGGTCGCCCCGGCACGGGTTCGGTGCTGGAAGAGGGTATGTTTTTCACGATTGAGCCGATGGTTAATCTTGGGCGTCCGGAAACCAAGGTTCTGGCCGATGACTGGACAGCGGTGACGCGCGACAAGACCCTGTCGGCACAGTTTGAACATTCGGTCGGCGTGACGGCGGACGGGTGTGAGATTTTCACCCTGTCACCCACGGACAAATTTCACCCGACCTGGGGGTAAACGCGCCGCTGGCATTGACCAAGGTCTTGTGCTTCCGGGCCATGAATGCGCATAAAACCGCCCTGCGATTTGTCGAAAACAGGCAAGACCTTCGCCCGGATAGGGCATCTTCTGTAGTGAACCAGAGGGTGAAATATGGCCAGTGATGCTTCTTGTCTGATCGATCTTGATCGTTATCCAATCCATCAAGAGGGTGCGGCGCGCGATGCGCTTTTGGCGCGGATGCGGGCGGATCTGGCACGAGACGGCTGCGCGGTGCTCAAGCGGTTTTTGACCGCAGAGGGCATCAAGGCATTAGCGGCCGAGGCCGAGTCTGTGGCAGACAAGGGCCACCGCTCTTTCAGCAGCACGAATGCTTATTTCACCAAAGACGATCCAAGCCTGCCCGCCGATGATCCAAGGCGGCAGTTCTTTGGCCGCTCAAACGCCTTTGTCCCGGCGGATAATTTCGCAAAAGACGGGCCTTTGCGGCAGGTACATGATTTCGCGGGGTTTGACCGCTTTATCCAAGATTGCCTGCAAGAAGAACGGTTTTACCGCTATGCCGACCCCTTGGCCGATGTGATTGTGAATATGGCAGAGGCGGGCAATGGCTTTCCCTGGCACTTCGATACCAATAATTTCACCGTCACGCTGGCCATTCAAAACGCGACCGGCGGCGGGGCGTTTGAATATGCAGCGGGCATTCGCGAGGGGGATGAGAATTTTGCTGAAGTGTCGCGGGTCTTGAACGGCACGTCTGACAAGGTGACGGTGCTGGAGCTGGAACCGGGCGATCTTCAGCTGTTTCGCGGGCGCTATTCCTTGCACCGCGTTGCCCCGCTGACCGGTGATCGGCGCCGCTATGTGGCGATATTTTCCTATGTGGAAGAGCCGGGCATGGTTGGTGCGCCCGAACGCACCATGCAGCTATATGGCCGCACATTGCCGATCCACCACGAACGCGCAGGCCAACGCGCGGATGCCTATCTTGACTGAAACGCAGCCATTAAGGCGCTATTTTGGGGCCCTGATGATGGTGACAAGGGTATCGCCGTATTTGCGCTGATCAAGCGGTTCAAACCCATCGGGCAGAACCGGTGCGGTGTTTTCTTCCCACATCACCAACGCGCCGGGGGCCAGCCAGCCGCCCAGGACACAAGCGGCAAGGGCGGCTTCGCCCAAAGCCTTGCCGTAAGGCGGATCAAGAAAGACAAGGCCGTAGCCCGGCCCGCGATTGGGGCCAAGGCGGGCGGCGTTACAGCGCAAAACCTCGCTTATGC